>JAUXTZ010000199.1 GCA_030681095.1 Burkholderiales bacterium | reverse complement strand
GCCGCTACGTAGCGCGCGCCGTCCCGTGAATACGTAACGGGGCTGGAGAGCATTGTCGTCATGACGATCTTCTCGGTGAACTCAACGGTGCCGAGCATCGCGCATCCCCCTTTGTCTGTGCTGGCAGGCGAGGCTTTCCATTTTCCGATGAGCGGATTCGAATCGCCGCAGGCTGCAAGCGCTCCCACCGCGACCGTCACTGCCAAGATTGCTCGTTTCATCTTGCCTCTCTATCGGAACGACTATTGGGTGGGTGGCTAGCGCCTATAGCTTGGTCGGATTCTTGTTGGCTCGATCGAGTTCCTGCTTGCGCTGTTGATTGGCCTTCCCCTCAACAACCTCCGCCGACTTGGAGAAAGCCGACAGCATCCCTGCATAGTCGGTCACGGTGATGTAGTAGTGGCGAAGAACATTTTTGCCGTCCTGGGACCACTGCACACTCGCGATCGTCGCGCAGTTGTCGATCACGCCTTTCTGGCCAAGGGACTGCTCGAAGGCACGGAAGTTGATGCTGTTGCTGTTGCGGGCGTTGTCGGGATTAAGCATCCCTGTGCATTGCGCCGGATACTTCATGCGTTTCTGGAATTCCTGTTCAGTGAGCAGTTCGCCCGTGCGCGTCCAGGCGTAGAACCGCACCTCTCCGATCACGACATTTCCGTGCATGTTGCGGCTTTGAATGACCGAGGCGTTGGGTGAGCCGAACCTCTTGGCGATCGAGTCAAGGAAGTTGGCGGCTGTCGGCGCGTAAGCCTTGGCTTTTCCGTCGCCGCAATCAAAGCAGCTATTGCGCCTCAAGCTGAGAACCGTCGACTCATTCGGCGGCAGCGCAAAGTAGAGTTCGACTTGCTCCAAAGGTTTGTCGCGGGCGTCTTCCGCCGGTTTGGCTCGGAACTTCATACTCCAGACGAAGGGATCGGGACTAAGCGCCGGAACGCGGAATTGAATAGCGCTGCTGTTTCCACCAATGCCGTCGTCAACAAGCGGTGGATCGTTCGCCATTAGCGTCTTGATGGAATCTTCTCTCGACATGCCAAGATGAACGCCAGCGAGCTCAATCGATTGGCCGCCGCGTGACTGCGCCTGGACGGCCGATGCCGAGCAGGCGAGGAGAAGTCCGGAACCGGCAAGCGCCACCGCCCGCCAAACTGCCCGCAAACGCGTTTCCTCGTTGAACATTGCCTCACTCCCTCAATGCTTGCCGCTTGCAGAAAATGTGCTTCGCCGTCACTTGACCTGCGCGTCGTCCATGAACTTGAAGATGCGCGCCTGATCGAGCTTCTCGCCCTTGGTCAGGCATAGAATGCCGCCCAATACCCATAGGTATCCGACCGACCTGCTCGGTCCTCCACGGCGGAAACCGGTGCATTCCTCGCCGGCCTTGGACGTGAAGGTGAAGTAGTCGGCGCCGTTGCGATGGAGTTTGCCGGAAAAGCCAGTCGCATTTTTGCCCGGGCCTATTCGGCGCAGGTACTCTTCGGTCGTATTCGTGAAGCGAATGGAGGAACTGCTGTTGAGGCTCTCGTTCAGGATCAGGTACTGATACGGGCTATTGCCCCGGATCGACCAGATCTGAAATTCACCAACGCCGTTATCGCCGGCATAGCGGTTCGTTCCGCGACATGTCGCGCCGGAAGGCGCAACGAGCCGCGACTGGCTGCAATCGACGACGCTCCACACGATGTTTTGCGCCGCGACCTCTGTCGGAGAAACCGACCAAAGGCCGAGAGCCATGAGTCCAAGCGCCAGGCTCCGAGCGGCTGGCGCTGCTGTCTTTCCGTCCATCTTGATCGCCCTCCAGCTTGTCGTTGCCGATACGCGGTTAGCTGATGCTGCCTATTGCTTTGTCATGGTGATGAGGTATGAGCGGCCGGCCTTGGTCTGGAATGTGCCCTCCAGCTTGCCGCCGTTGTACCGAAGTTTGATGGTCGACCCTGCACCGGTCAGGATGCTGACGGAGTCGCCGGCGACGGTGCAGGATTGCTTGCCGCTGCCAGCGGCGGCGGCCGCAACTGTGTAGTCCCAGCCGCACTTGCCATCCGCGCTGATCACAAGCGCACGATCAGCCCCGGCAGGATCGTTGCGGTAGGCGTCGAGTGTTCCCTTCCAGGACCCAGCCGCCCAGCCAGGCGCTTGCGCCATGGCGGGGAAGGTGAAGGCGGCAACCACGAGTCCGAGCGCCCAAAGCCGACCGGCTGGCGCTGCATTCTTCGTACTCATTTCACGAACCTCGTTTGAGGGGGCATCTGATGTCCGGGGCGCGAACAACTGCTTCGGACGGCGCGTAATACGGGATTATTGTCTACGTGTCTATAGTCCCCGTGACCATAGTCCGTGGCGGAATAGGCCCCAAGAGGCTTGTGGTAGCGGGCATGAATGCCCGAGAACTGGTGGCCTGGAATGTGCGGCGGCTCCGCGTTGAACGCGGCATCGCCCAGGAGGCCCTTGCGGGCGACGCCGAGATCGACCGAACCTACGTCAGCCGCATGGAGCGCGGCATGGAAAACCCGACCGTTGGCGTACTGGAGCGAATTGCCAGGGCGCTCGGCGTTCCCATCACGGACTTCTTCACCGTCCCGAAGACTGGCGCGAAACTCGCCCCGCTGCTGCCAGGCGGTCGCAAGGCGGCCATGAAACGGAGCAGCCCCAAGGGCTGAGGATGCGCCGCTGATTGCTGCCGCGTGCATGTCATGAGCCGTCATGACCGAACTCCGATTGCCACCAGAATCCCTTGAACCGGACATTCATGACGGAGCAGCACGGCCGCCGCTTCACCCGAACGGGTGAGCCACCTGTTCGCGCCGTGTGAAATGCTGAGCCGCTTTGAGCCAATCGAGGGGGCATCGGATGAACTGGAAGCACCTGCTGGCGGCCTTGGCGCTCTGGGGCCTTGCCGCACCAGCGGCTGAGGCGGCCGACGTTCCGCTCACTTCCGCCCAGATACGAAGCGATATCCTGGGCAAAGAGGTAAGTCACAATCCGCGGCACATCATTATTTTCGGTACCGATGGGAAACTCGCAGTCGTCGGTGGCCCGCTCGGAAAAAGCGGGACCTACCGGCTGGAGACGGACGGGCGCATCTGCTGGCGCATGGGGCCCCCGAATGATGCCGGCTGCTTCCAGTACTACCGGCGAGGTGCGCAACTGCGCGTGCGCCGAACCGACTCTGGCTCCCCCGGAGACATCGGCCCCGTGACGGTCACGCCGTAAAACAGCTCAGCGCGGCGAAGGTCGCGCCCCGCCCAAAGCCGCCCTTGGCGGTGGTGACCACCACTGTTACAATCAATGGTAGTCATGACCGGCGTTGCGGG
>JAUXTZ010000197.1 GCA_030681095.1 Burkholderiales bacterium | reverse complement strand
AAATCTTTGTCTTTAACGCGATTGAAAATCCACGTGATTACATAGGCAACCCAAAAAATATTCTTGGGGGCCTCAAATGCGGGCAGGAAGACGATCAGTAGTGCGAGAAAAGCAAACTCGATCGGATAACGGGTAGCACTAGGAAGAGGTCGCATAACGGTCGCCGTGTGTAGGTGCGATATTTTATCAGGCCACTAATGAAGCAACGTTTTTTATTCGTCATTCGCGGCAAGCTCGGTGACACCCTGGTCGCCTACAGCGCGCTGCGCGAATTGCTGCTGCGCCATCCCGAGATTGATGCGACGCTGATCGTGCGCCGGAACTACCTGCCCTTACTCGCCCCCGTGGCGGGTTTGTCTTATGCGCTGATGCCCTATCGCGGGCGCGTGCAGTGCTGGTGGGAGGTGTTCAAACGGCGCTGGCGACACGGGCCGTGGGATGCCTGCGCCGTGCTGTGGGGCACCGGTGAGAATCTGGCGCAGCTTGCCCGAGCGAGCGGCGCGCCACGCCGCGTGTATCTAGATGGGCGCTATAAAAACACTTTCCCTGAATTTCCCGAACTCACGCCCCACGTGCGCCAAGTCGATCCAGCATGGCGGGTGGCTCGTCTATTTGATCAAGCCTTGCCCAAACCGGAAAAACTGGTGTTGGATAGCTTGGCGCAGCGCTGGCATGAATCGACTGCCAAGTGCGCCATTGGCATCTGCCCCATGTCGGATGAGAAGCGGCGCAATATGAGTCCCGATACGCTGCGTCAATTGCTGGAGAAGCTCGCGCAAGAGCATCCGGACAACCCGCTCTATGTATTACTCAATCCTGGCGAAGAAGCGCTGTTCCCACGAGATGCGTCGCCCAATGCGCAGCCGCGTGTGTTCCGCACCCTGGACGATCTGGTGAACATCTATCTCGAATTGCAAGCCTGGCATGGCACCGACACCGGGTTGTATCATCTCGCGGCGGGCATGGGCATCCCCTGCATCGAATTCTTTGGCCCCACCCAACCCAGCAGCAATGCGATGCCGGCGCAAGACAACCGGCCCATGCGCTTGGCGGGTTTGGGCGAGATGCACTGCGAAGAAAAGACCTGTACGTCGGCAGTCTGTCTGAATCAAGCGATCCGCAATTACTGCGGCATGGCCGCGCCGCTCGCGCTGGATGCGACGCCTGTGGGCTGCCCCTTGCGCGCGTTGGACGAAGCGCAACTCACGGTTAACACCCCTCATGAAAATCCTGATCCTCAAACGCGATAAAGTCGGCGACCTGCTGCTCACCACGCCCATGCTGGCGCATTTGCGGCGTGTGTTGCCATACGCGGAAATTCACATGCTGGCCAACGACTACAACGCCTGGGTGATTCAGGACGACCCGAATATCGACAAGCTGTGGATTTACCCGCGCGTGAAACTGGGTGATGAGGTGAGGCCGCTCGCAGTGATCAAACAGTTATGGCAGTTGCTTGCCTTGCGCGCGCAGCGCTACGATTTTGCCATTGCCGCGGGCGGCGTGGTGTCACCACGCGCCATTAAGCGTTTGGTGAAATTGGGCGCGAAACGCACTATAGCGTTCTGCGAAGGGATCGATTTATGCACCCGGCTAACCGATCCGCTGCCGTTTCAGAAGCAGGTGCATGAAGTCGATCTCAATATCCGATTGCTGAAACCGCTTGGCGTCATTCCGCCGGCACAGCCGGATTTGCCGGTGTACCGCCTGCCCGAGCAGTGGCAGCACTCTGCGCGCGACTGGTTGGCGCGCGAGGGTTTGCAGCCAGGCGGGTATATCGTGCTCGGCCTCAATGCGCGCCGCGCCAAACGCAAGCCGACCGAAGCGCAAGTTTTTCGCTGGAGCGCGCATATCAAACAGCAGTGGGGGCTGGATACCGTCTTCGCCTGGATGCCGGGCCTTGCCGACAGCAAGCTCTATCCCGGTGACGATGATTTGGTGCAACCGATACTGGCGAAAAAACCGGGCTACATGCATCCCTTCTCTTACAGCGAAAGCGTCATGCCGTTGCTGGGCCTGGTTTGGAATGCCAAACTGTCTATTTTCCCTGATGGGGGATTGGCGCACTTGGCTGCGGCCAGCCCCGGCGGGGTGCTGGCTTTTTTTGCCGACACAACCGTGTCGCCCCACCCCAGTCAATGGGGGCCGCGCGGGCGCAATGTGGCTTATCTCGAAGCGGACAAAAGCGTGGAAGAGTTGAGCGATGCCAGGGTATTCGAAGTGGTCGAACGACTGATCGCCAATTCGGCTATTTCTGCGAATACAAATACGGATTAAGCGTCGGGTCGTTGTACATCTTGAATTGCCGATACACCTTGAAGTAAGCCGTTCCTTCCCGCGCCTCTTTAAGCAGGCGGTCGAAACACCCTGCCAAATCTTCCCGCTGTTCTTTCAAGCGTAAAACTTTCTGCCCACAAGCGTCGCGATGCGCTTCATCCGCATCGGTGCGCTGCGTTTGCAGATTCATGTGATACATCTTAAGGCTTAGCACCGACATCCGGTCCACCATAGAACCGGCGGTTTCGCTGTTGAGCCATGCATCCGGTCGGCGCGGGGCAGCAGTCAGCTCGGTCAGCAGAATTTCATCGATTTTTTCGATCGCGTCGTTGCGTGCCTGGTTGTTGCGATCAATTGCACGCTTATTGGCAGCGATCTCGCTGTCCGGCACATGTTTGCGCCGTGCTTGGTCTTCTTCCGCCCAGAGCAGGCTGTTGTGGCGGTGATTGCGCTCGATGAAGCACCACACGCCGGACTCGAACTGCACCGGTGCATCTTGCTCCCAGCGATCGGTGTGAACGCAGCGGTCGTGGAAGGCGGCGATCTCGG
Organism: Burkholderiales bacterium; assembly: GCA_030681095.1. GTDB lineage: Bacteria > Pseudomonadota > Gammaproteobacteria > Burkholderiales > Thiobacteraceae > RBG-16-58-11. The sequence goes on along the minus strand of JAUXTZ010000197.1, from coordinate 4,087 downwards.
CGCCGCGGGGGAAAGTGGGATCAGTCATGGGCGGGCATTATTCAGCAGCTGGTCGACGGCGTCCAGCACGGGTGCTAAGTCGATGCCCTTCATGCAGCGGGCTTCGGGGCATTCGCGCGGCGTTCGGCTGCAGCGGCGTATCCATTCCGCTTCGCGCTTGAATAGCACTTTCTGGTCGCGGCAGGGGAAATCCGCCAGCCACACCGCCTGAAATGGCGCATCGCGCCAGAACTCACCTGCGCCAAATAGTAGGGGCGAGCCTTGGCCATACAACGCAACCGTCGGTACGCCGACGATGCGTCCGAGGTGGGTGATGCCAGTGTCGGGGCAGATCAGCAGCGCGGCGTTTTGCAGTAAATGCCAGAGTTGGGGCAGGCTGGTATTCCCCGCGTAGGAAGGCCGTTTGCCTTCGGGGTCGATTTGCGCGATGTGTTCGCGATCATTCGCCGCGCCGCTAAATACGCAGCGCAAACCTCGTGTTTCTAAATGCGTGATCAACTCGCGCCACTTCTCCGGCTGCCAGCGCCGCAGCACATTTCCGGCACCGACATGCAATACAGCATAGGGTGCATCCGGCAAGTCGAAAGCGTCGTGAGTGGGTGCGGGCCAACTGGATGGTTGATAGGGCGCGGGCGGCAGACCATCGACGAGCAGCGTCATCATGTCGGCCACAGTCATGGGGGCTTGCGGAAATGGGATGAGCGTATCTATCGGCCAATTTTTATAAGCCGGCCGGTCGCCGACAAAAGCCACGATCCAGCGCGCATCCAGCGCGCGCGCCAGCCAGCTATAACGGTTGTCGCCGGGGATGAGAGCCAAATCGAAACCCTTTTGTTGGCGCAGCGCCGCGAAGCTTGCCGGGTGCTTCGGGTCATATGGCAAAACGATCACGCCGTAGGGACGTTTTTCATACAGCGCGACCAATTCAGGACGCACCGTCATGACGATTTCTGCAGCCGGGTATTGCGCGCGCAACTTGGCGAGCAAAGGCGTCAACATCAGCGTGTCGCCTAGCAGCAGGTGATGCGCGATCAGGATGCGCGCCGGGTGGCTGGGTTTATGGCGTTTTTTGGTAAAGGTGGCGCGCAGCGCGGCGGCGATGAGCGGGAGCCGCGAGGCCAGCCGGCTAGCCATGGCGTGCGGCTTGAATAAAGATGGTTTCCATCTTATCCAACATAGCATCAACGCCGAATTTCTCGATCGCGGCATTGCGTGCCGCCGCACCAAAGGCGGCGCGTTGTTCAGCGTCTTGCAGTAGTACTTGGATCGCCTGATGCAATTGTTCTGTATCGCGCGCGGGCACGATATGGCCAGAGATACCGTCTTGCACGGCCTCGGTGATGCTGCCAATCGGCGTGCTGATCACCGGCAGGCCGCAGGCCATAGCTTGCATCAGTGCTTGCGGTACGCCTTCATTGGCGTACGAGGGCAAGACAAATACATCCATCGCATGCATCCACGGTGTGACATCGCGCTGGTTGCCCGGCATGAGTACGCGGCCAGTCAAGTTGAGCCGGGCGATCTCTTGTTCCAGGTTTTGCCGCTGCGGGCCATCCCCGACAATGAGCAGCAGCGCGTTGGTGTCGGCGAGGCGCGCGAAAGCTTCAAGCAGGTAGGTGTGCCCTTTCCAACTGCGCAGCGTGGCGACAATGCCGACAATGGGCGCGGTCAAAGGGAGGTTGAGTTGGCCGCGTGCGATGGTGCGGTTGCCGGGGACGAACCGGTCGGTGTCGATACCGGTGGGCACGGAGGTGATGCGCGCCGGATCAAACCCATTGTGCTCGATGAGTTGTTGTCGCAGTCGCTCCCCGGTGGTGGCGATGAACGTGGTCGCGGATTGATACAACCAGCGCGTTGCGACATTGTCAGGAATCGCCGCCGAGATGTGACGGGTGCGCACCAGCGGCGGTGCGTGGCGCATGAAGCGCGTGGCCAGCGCAGCCAGCCAACTGTCGGTGGAGCTATGCGTGTTGATCACGTCGCAGGGATGGCGTTTTAACCAGCGGCGCAAGGCTAGCAATCCTGATAAATTCTTGCGTCCAATAGGGAGTGCCACAACATGAATGTTCCGCTCCTCAGCCGCATGAAAAATGCGCGCCATAGGCGGCGCGATCAGCGTGACCGTGTGGCCTCTTTGGATCATGCCCATGGCTTCAGTCAAAATTCGGATTTCCTGCCCGCCCCAGCCGAGTGAGGACTCGGTATGCACAATGTGCAGTGACGTTTTAGTCATAGCGTCGTTTCAGGCGTTTCAGGCGTTTCGGCCTGGGCGAATTGAATCTGATGCAGCTTGGCGTACACCCCGTTTTGCGCGAGTAGTTCCCGGTGGGTGCCGATTTCAACAATGCGGCCTTTTTGCAGCACCGCGATGCGATCGGCTTTTTCAATCGTGGAGAGGCGGTGTGCGATGACGATGGTGGTGCGGTTTTGCATCAGTGTTTCCAACGCGGCTTGCACATGGCGCTCAGAGGCGGAATCCAGAGCCGAAGTGGCTTCGTCCAGAATCAGGATCGGCGCATTTTTCAAAATCGCGCGCGCGATGGCGAGGCGTTGACGCTGGCCACCGGAGAGACGCACGCCGCGCTCGCCTATTTCGGTGTGGAGGCCTTGCGGCATGTCGCGGATAAATTCCATTGCATGCGCGGCTTCAGCGGCGGCCACGATTTCGGCTTCGCTCGGTGCCTGCTTTTGCCCGTAGGCAATGTTGGCGGCGACGGTGTCATTGAACAGCACTACGTCTTGGCTGACCAAAGCGATATTGTCACGTAGGCTTTCCAGGGTAATCGTTTCGAGATCTTGTCCATCGAGCAAAATACGGCCAACGCTAGGGTGGTAAAAACGCGGGATCAGATTGACCAAGCTGGTTTTACCACCACCTGAAGCGCCGACCAGTGCCACGGTTTCCCCTGCGTGGATATCGAGCGTGATCTGATCTAGCGCATGTTGAGTGCTGCGATCATAAGTGAGGCTGACTTGCTCGAATTTAATTTCCCCGCGTACCCGTTCGACCTTTCGTGTGCCGCTATCGCGTTCTGGCGTTTCGTCGAGCAAATCGAAAATCATTTCGGCCGCAGCGAGGCCGCGCTGTAAGGGTTCATTCACGCTAGTTAGCCGTTTCAGCGGCGAGAGCAGCATGAGCATGGCGGTGAGAAACGAGACGAAGCCGCCCACGGTCAATTGATGATTGCGCGTGGCGATGAACAAGATGGTGGCGATGGAAATACCGGCCAGCAACTGTATCGTCGATACCCCGATAGATGAGGCGATCACCTGTTTCAGATTTAATAAGCGCGCATGGTTGATGGCCGCATAGAAGCGGGTATTCTCGTAATCCTGGCCACCGAAAATTTTAACCACGCGGTGGCCTTGAATCGCTTCTTCCAACACATGGGTAATACGCCCCATGGCAGTTTGCGCGCTGCGGCTCACACCGCGGATGCGGCGGCTGACTGCGCGCACAATGAGCGCGACCAAGGGGGTGACAGTGAGCGCGATCAGGGTGAGCTTCCAATCCAAATAGAACATATAGCCCAACAAACCTGCCATGGTCAGCACATCTTTTACCAGGATGGTAATGACGGAGGTGCCCGCTTCGGTCACCGCCGTGACGTTAAAGGCAATGCTCGCGATTAGATTGCCCGAAGCATGTTCGTCGTAAAAGCGCGTGGGCAAGATCACCAGACGTTTAAACATGGCATCGCGCAAATCCATAACCATTTTGTTGGCGACCCAACTCATGGCGTAGCGGCTGGCAAAATCGGCGATGCCGCGTAGCAAAACGATGCCCACGAGAAGTAGCGGCATCATTTTGATGGTTTCAGGATCTTTTTCTACAAAACTACCGTCGAGCAGGGATTTGAGTACGGCAGGAAAACTCGCTTCCGTGGCGGCGGACACCGTCAGGGCAAGAATGGCAATGACAAACATGCGCCAATACGGCGTGACGTATTTGAGCAGTCGAAAGTAAAGATCTTTGCTGGAGAGTTGGGGCGGCATTCGGCGGCGGCTGAGGCGGGCGCTTGAAAAAGGCGGATTATACCCCGGCGCGCGGCATCAACTCGCCGTACAGCCGGAGCAGGTTGTCAGC
>JAUXTZ010000151.1 GCA_030681095.1 Burkholderiales bacterium | reverse complement strand
GGTCAAACTTCACCACAAGGACATGGCCATCGTCATGGACAACGCGCAGGAAACCGCCACCCCGCTACCCGGCGCCGCGCTGATCGCGCAGCAGATGAACGCACTGATGGGTGCGGGCGACAGCGAACTCGATTCGTCGGCCCTCATGCGTGCGCTCGAGCGGCTGGTGGGCGACACCAAGTGAGCTTCAAGGAGCGCGTCGTCTTCCTCGACCGCGCCGCGTTCACGAACGACGACCTCCCCATCCCCAGCTTCGAGCACAACTGGAGCGAATACCCCTTCACCGAACCGCCGGATTTGGTCCCGCGATTGTTCTGGTCCACCACCGTCATCACCCACGCCACACCGATCGACGCTGAGGCCATCGGCCAGCTACACAAACTCATTCGGATTATCGTCACCGGCCCGGCCGTTGTCGATGCGGACGCGTGCGAGGCGCGCGGGATTGCGGTGCGGCATTTGCCTGTGAGCGACGCGCCGGGACAGGCACTGATCGGGCTGCTAGAGGCGCTGGTTGACAAGACCTAACGCAAAACTTGCGGCACAACGCGTACCGAAACTGTGTTTGACATGAGGCATATTGCGTGACCGAATTCGACGGCAAGTCACGACAACACAAAGCGTACATCACGATCTCGTGCAGCGGCCCAGAGGCCCCCACCACTCCCCGGTTAGGAGTTTTTGGGACGCGTCACTCACGCGCTGGAGCTAACCTTCGATTCACAACTGCCGATTGCGATTGGTTCTATGCTCATCTGATTGAGACGAACTACGACACGGGTATCACTGAGAAGCACTATCGCTTAGTTAATCCAACCCGCGAACAGCTTTACACAGCAATCTCGGCTGCAGGGGAGTTTCTGTCAGAACATCTAAATACGTCTGAGTGGGATGGTGGACAGATTACATTTATTTATGCTGGTCATGGCTGTCCCGGTTCCGGTTCTTGGGTTTTTAAGGATGGTGAAATCAGCGCAACCGAACTCGTTAAGATGGTCGCCGGCGCAGTGGAACCAAATCGACGGCGCTGCAGAATCGATCTAATCTCGGACTCGTGCTTTGCCGGCGCATTTTTCGCGGATCTTCTAAGCTACAGCTGCGGCCAGATGAGTGATCGTCTATTTTTGTGCGATGTATTCGGCGCAGCTCTAAGCGATGAGGAAGCATGGGAGTATGAAACCCACGGTCATGGCGTCTTCACCTACGCATTCAAAGCGATGTTTGAGCCCCTCATGCTGGGGCAACCCTCACTTCCACGCCACAAGTCGACCAGAATCCGGGACACAGATCGGTTACATAGCGGCGGCGCAAGTTGGTTGACCGACGATGAGCAGCATGCATTCGAGTACACCAACGGCCATCTTGAAGTACTCGGTGCAGGCTACGTAAGATTTGATAACCATGAAGCGCTGACAAGCGAGGGAATCCGCAAGGCCATGGCGGACGCCCTCGAAGCTATGCCTAATGTCGAAGTACCTATTGTGTAGGTGCCAAATGTGAAACTCACCAATCAGAAATTTCAGAATTTCAGGAATTTCAGGGTCACAGGAATTTCAGGGTCACACAGAATTTCAGGGTCAGGTCTAGAATCAATGCGTTCGCACAGGGCTCAATCTCGTTCCCATCGATAAAAGACAAATGGGGTCACCCATTGCGACCCGACCCCATTGCGACCACAAGGCCAGCGCCGCAATCAGTCACGCCATGGCTGCGTGATTCGTGGGGAAACCTCAGGATTGGACACGATATTCGAATAGTTCAGCCAACACCCCCTCTGGGGAAACTCCGGCTTTTTCATACTCGCTTGAATTGACAACCGATGCTTTACGGTTAACAATCAATCATGATTAAATCATTCAGGCACAAAGGGCTTGAGGCGTTTTTCAGGACGGGCAGCAAGAAGGGCATCCAGCCGCACCACGTGGCAAGGCTGCACCTTCAACTCGCCACACTGGACAACGCAGCCGGGCCGGAAGATATGAATGCACCAAACTGGCGTCTGCATGAATTGAGTGGAAGTTTCTCCGGCCACTGGTCTGTATGGGTGAATGGAAACTGGCGACTGACATTCCGTTTTGACGGTAAGGATGCCGAACTGGTCGATTACCAGGATTACCATTGAAAGAGCAAACATGACCCGAATGCACAACCCCCCTCACCCCGGCGCCGTGTTGCGCGAGTGGATTCCAGAGAGCCTCAGCGTGACCCAGGCCGCTGCCGATTTGCATGTGTCGCGGGTTTCCCTGAGCAAGATTTTGAACGGGAAATCAGGGATTTCCGCCGACATGGCGATCCGGCTTTCGCGGTGGCTCGGCACCTCTCCGGATGTATGGATAGGTATGCAAGCCCAGTACGACTTGTGGCAGGCGGGAAAGCTTAAACAACCGAAGATACAGCCCTTGCTCAAGCAGGCGGCTTGAAGTGAGGCTTTCCGGGCCGCAAGGTTTGCGATCCATCAAGGGGTTTCATGATGAATCTCTGTCTGGTGAATGGAAGGGGCATCGTTCCTCTCGGCTCGGACTTCAGTGGCGGGTGATTTACCGAGCCCGTGCAGGTTGGGCTGAATGAATGAAGCCCAACACATCCCCTGCACGATGTGGGACTATCTGAATCAAGGTGAAGCCGATGCCGAAAATTGACAACTCCGAACTTGAAATCCTCGGTGCCCATGCAAAAGGCCAGATGAGATCCGTTGCTACCAAGGCTGAACTTGCGAAGTTCAAAGCGGCCGCCCGCGCGACTGCGATCAAGGATCGCCGGGTCAATATCCGGCTTTCCTCCGGCGACCTGAGCGATATTCAGGTGAAGGCGCTGGAGGAAGGCGTACCGTATCAGACGCTCATCGCCAGTGTGCTGCATAAATACGTGACGGGACGGCTGACCGAACAACCCGGCCAGCTCGCCAAGCCTTCCCGTTCCGCAACCCGACGCCGTGTCGCATCAGATAGCTGATGGTTCGATAAGCCAACTGTTCTCCGCAACCCCTCGCATGAAGCTCGCCGACCCCACATTATTCAGGCAACAGGCCCTGATCGGCGGCGCCTGGCACAACGCCGCCGATGGTGCACACTTCACCGTTCATAACCCTGCCAATGCAAAACTCGTCGGCCATGCGCCGCGCTGCACGGCCGCCGACACCACCCGCGCGATTGAAGCCGCACATGCCGCATTTCCAAGCTGGCGCACGACCCCTGCCAAAACCCGCGCGCAGCTGCTGCGCCGCTGGTTCGATCTGATCCTGCAACACCGTGACGATCTCGCCACCATCATGGTGAGCGAGCAGGGCAAGCCGCTGGCCGAGGCGCGCGGGGAAATCGAGTACGCGGCGAGCTTTATCGAGTGGTTCGCCGAGGAGGCGCGGCGGGTGTATGGCGACGTGGTGCCGTCGCCGTGGTCAGACCGCCGCATGTTCACCTTGAAGCAACCGCTGGGCGTGGCGGCGCTGATCACGCCGTGGAATTTTCCTGCCGCGATGCTGACGAGAACAGCCGGCGCAGCACTCGCTGCGGGCTGCACGGTGGTGGCGAAGCCGGCTTCGCAGACGCCGTTTACCGCGCTGGCGCTGGCCGAACTGGCGCAGCGCGCGGGGCTGCCGCCGGGGGTGTTGAACGTGGTCACAGGCGATGCGGCAACGATAGGCGGCGTGCTGACTTCGCACCCGCTGGTGCGTAAGGTATCGTTCACCGGTTCGACTACCGTCGGCAAACAGCTGCTCGCGCAATGCGCGCCTACGCTCAAGCATGTGTCGCTCGAACTCGGCGGCAATGCGCCTTTCATCGTGTTCGACGATGCCGACCTCGACGCCGCAGTGGCGGGCGCGATTGCCAGCAAATACCGCAACAGCGGGCAAACCTGCGTGTGCGCCAATCGCGTGTTTGTGCACGAGGCCGTGTTCGACGCCTTTGCCGAAAGGTTTTCCGCTGCGGTTGCGCAGCTGAAGGTCGGCAATGGTTTCGAGGCCGGCGCGGAAGTCGGGCCGCTGATCAATCCGGCTGCGCTTGAAAAAGTGGAGGCGCATATTGCCGATGCACTGGCACACGGCGCAACGCTGCTCACCGGCGGCGCACGCCACGCGCTCGGCGGGCAGTTCTTCCAGCCAACGGTATTAGGGCACTGCACCCCCACCATGAAAATCTGCCGCGACGAAACCTTTGGCCCGGTGGCGCCGCTGATTCGCTTTGCCGACGAGACCGAGGTGATCCGCATGGCCAACGACACCGAATTCGGGCTGGCCGCCTATGCCTACACCCGCGACCTCGGCCGTGCCTGGCGGCTGGCCGAACAGCTCGACTACGGCATGGTGGGCATCAATGCAGGGATGATTTCCACCGCCGAGGCGGCGTTTGGCGGCGTCAAGCAATCGGGGCTGGGGCGTGAAGGCGGGCGCAGCGGCATCGACGAATATCTGGAAACCAAATACGTGAATCTGGGCGGGCTGGGTTAAGTCCAACCGTGGTTCTATCCCCGCTGCCTGCTAGGCTGACAGCATGAAGCCAGACCTTCGCTCAACTCCACGTAACATCAGGATCATCGGCGTTGCCAGTTGCGCCGGTGCGCCCGATCCGGGCTGCGCCGAGGGGCCGGACGCGCTACGCCATTACATGGCCTTCCACGACACGCCGTTGCAGCGCGTGGAGTGGGACGCAATCCTGCGCGTGCCGCTCGCGCAGCAGGACACGCCGCTGCATGCGGTGGCGGCGCTCAACATCCGGCTGGCCTCGGAAGTGGCCACCGTGCTGGGTGCGGGCAATTTTCCGCTGGTGGTCGGCGGCGATCATTCCTGCGCCATCGGCACCTGGAGCGGCGTCCATCGTGTACTCGCCAACAAAGGGCCGCTCGGCCTGATCTGGATCGACGCCCACATGGACAGCCACACGTTTGCAACCACACCAAGCAGACAGATACACGGCATGCCGCTGGCGTGCCTGCTCGGTCACGGCGACGCGGCGCTCACTTCAATCGATGGCACGGAAGCCAAGCTGCGCCCCGAACACGTGTGCCTGATCGGGGTGCGCAGTTTCGAGGCGGGCGAAGCCGCCTTGCTGCATCAATTGGGGGTGCGGGTATTCGACATGGAAGAAATCCATCGTCGCGGGTTGACCAAGGTATTCGATGAAGCGCTCACCCTCGTGCGGAACGGCACCGCCGGCTTTGGCGTGAGCGTGGACCTGGATGCGCTCGACCCGGAGGAGGAACCGGGCGTGGGCACGCCGGTACCCGGCGGCCTGCGCTGCGCCGAACTCGCCGCCGCCCTGCGCCATTTGCGCGGCGACCCGGCTTTCGTGGCGATGGAAATCGCCGAGTACAACCCGCACCGGGATCGCGGACACGCCACCGCCGATGCTGTGGGTGCGCTGGTCGGCGCCGTCACACTGCTTTAGTCGTCAATCTTTCCCTGCAGCAGCAACCCATGAGGATCATGCTTTACGCCGCCTGCAGCAAAAACTCCACCTTCACCGCATCATAGGGAAAGACGATGCCGCCGCCTTCAGCGCGATCAAGCAGGCCCGCATTAAGCAAGGCGGTAACATCGCCATGCACGGCCTTGATGTCGCGATGAACGCGCCGGGCGGCCTCGCGTATGGAAACAGGCCCGGCCCCGCACAGGACTTTGAGCAACTCCCACCGCTTGGCGGTCAGCACTTGCCAGAGCAACTCGGGCGTGGCGAAGCTGATGCGTGCCGCCGTCTGGCGTGCACCAGTTTTCCAACCCTGCAGGAAATCGCCCATCGAAGCATCGGGTGAACGAACGTCAAGAATTATGGTTTTCATCATTCCACCTCGCAATGTCGCGCTGGAAATCGGCGATCAATTGATCCGGGCTGGTGAAGGCGTAGCGGCTTTCCTTGCCGTCGACATGCCGGTGGTCGCCTTTGCCTGCCTCGTTGTCGTAACGCAGGACGCACTCGCCCCGCACCACATACGCCAATCTGTATTTGAAGGTGTGCGCAGAACCCGCAACCGACTGCGGAATCTGCCAGAGCACCAACTCGGCAAAAGCCGTTTCCGAGTAAACGATGCGGGTACGGGCAAGTTGAACAGCCTTCATGCTGGAGAAATTAACAACACACCGCGATGTTGTCAATCAGTCCAACACTTATTCGAACTCCATCGCGCGGAACACCCGCCCCGCATTGCTGCGCGCCAACTCATCGGCGGTGTGCAGATGCAGATAGGCCGACTGATCGACCTTGTAGGCGTCGTCGAGCGAGCCGCCGTTCTTGATGACTTCGGCCACCTTGGCGCGCAGATGCACCAGGTAGTCGCGCGTCCATTTGCGCACGGTGGCCATATCGGTTGGTCCGCCGTGGCCGGGCACCACAATCTGGGCGCCGAGCGCTTCGAACGTGTCCCAGGTCTGGATCCACTTGGCGGTATCGGTGTCTTCAAAAATCGGCAGCATGCGGATGTGGAAGGCGGTGTCGCCGGCGATCACCAGTTTCTTCTCGGGTATCCACACCATGGTGTCGCCGTGGCTGTGCGAAGGTCCGAGGTGCAGGATCTGCAAATTCCAGCTGCCCATTTTGAGATCAAGCTTGTCGTCGTAGAGCTTGTCCGGCATCACGAACTCGGTCTTGAACGCCTTGTCGCGCGCGCGGGCACGCATCCCGGCCAGCGCGTCGTAACCGGTTTTTTCCATTTGTTTCGCAGTGTCGCGGTTGGCGATGATGGTGGCGCCTTGTTCTTTCCAGTATTTGGAGCCGAGCATGGCGTGGCCCTGGCTGTTTTCCAGCACCACGTATTTCACCGGCTGCTTGGTCAGCTTCTTGATTTCCTCGTGCAGGCTTTGCGCGAGCAGGTAGTTGTCGCCGGCATTCACCACCAGCACGCCGTCCTCGGTGATGATGAAAGACAGGTTGTTGTTGTGGCCGGAGTTTTCGTAGGTGCCCGGTGCAGTGGCGCCGATGGCCGACCACACGCCGGGAATGATTTCCTGCGGCATGTCATACAGGAAAGAGGTGGGCGCCTTGTCGAATTGCTGAATCGGCAAACCGGCGCGTTTCCAGTTGAAGAAGCCATCGCGGTAGTTCTTCACGTTTTTATAGCCGAGCTTCTTCAGCGTGTCGGCGGCCAGCGGGCTGCGCTGGCTGACGCCGCAATACACGACGATAGGCGTCGCCTTGTCCGGCACGCGCGCTTCGATCTGGTATTCCAGAAAGCCGCGGTCGATATTGAAAAACAACGGCGCATCAATATAGCCCGAGATATTCAATTCGGCAGGCGAGCGGACGTCGATGACCACAGTGGTGGGCTTCGACTTCAGTTGC
>JAUXTZ010000187.1 GCA_030681095.1 Burkholderiales bacterium | reverse complement strand
ATCGGCAGCCGCATGACCGGCTTTGGCCCGGATTCCATCGAGCCCGGCGGCGCGATGCTGCAAACTACCCGTGCGCAAGAGAGCCAGACAAAGAATGCCTGCTGCGAGTGGTATCTCTTTGCCGGCGGCGACTATCGTTTGGTCGCGCGCAACATTTTCCTCGATGGCCCGATGTTCCGGGACGGCCCGAGCGTCAATCGCCGCACTGCGGTGCACGACCTCAGCATCGGATTCGCATTTCGCTACCGGCAACTCAACCTATCGCTCACACATATACGCCGCAGCGAAGAATTCACCACACCCATGGGCGGCGGCGGAAAGCAGGCCTTCTATTCGCTTAATGCCGGGTTGCAGTTCGACTGAACGTTACAGCCCAACCAATTGCCCATGCACACCGAGGGTCCGCACTGCGCCCAGGATATGCGATGAACGACCCAGACTCGGATCGTAGGCAACCAGCATGAGGTGTCGGTGGTGGGGGTTGATATGGGCACTGACCACACCGGTGCACGCGCTGGCCACATTTTCCGCTTCGTTGATTTCCAATTCGTTCAAGTATTCATCGATATGGATGACAAAATCAGAGAGCGACATGTGATACCTCCTAGATAGCTGGCCCGTGGAAAAATCCCATCGTAATTCAGCATAGACCCGGAGCCGCAGGGCTACAATCTTTCGGATGGCCTATGCTGAAAGTAATAAGCCGCCTCCAAATTGCCCCCCCCCACTGCGCGCCCACCCATTGAAGTCCATTGCATCCGGGTCTATACATTAGCTGATTAATTCTTTGACCCGCCTTGTCTATTTCGCTGCACCTCCACCTGTTTTTGCACCTTGCTGCGCCTTTAGGCAAACCGGCCAAACTCCAAAATTAGCACCAACTGATACTGACTGAATTTCCGGAATCGATCCCGGAATGGCACGACGGGTAGCCATCCCCGTTTTTTGTAACAGTTGATATAGGAGGAACCGCTATGCTTGCTTCAACTTCCAACCAAACAGCCCAGAAGCTCCATATGGCGCTGGAAAAATGCGATCTCAGCATGGTCGTAAGCTGCTTCAATGATGATTGCGCCTTGGAGGTGATCGATCAGAATCACCCACCCAGCAAATCTCTCAAATTGAACGGCAAAAAAGCTATTTCCGAGTACTACAAGGACATTTTCGGACGCCAAATGACGCACCGCATCGATCAGGAAATTGTCAGTGACGGCCATATCGCTTTCACCGAATCCTGTCAGTATCCGGACGGCACCCGTGTGGTCGCGGCGGAAGTCTTCGAACTCTCCGCCGACGGAAAAATCAACCGCCAGACCAATGTCCAGGCATGGGATGCATAGGCGGCCAAAAGCCGCTGCCAGCTGACATTGAAGAAGCGTCAAGCCGCATCCAAAAAGGCGCAGCTCCTGCGCCTTTTTTTTGAACTAAGCTGGATAAGTATTTCAACCCTGCTGCATAGCTTCCTGCAACTTATCAAAAAGACGTTTCCAGGCGATTCATCTCAATCATTCAGGAGAACCACATGGCCAACCCATTCGTGCATATCGAATTGCAGACAAAAGACCTCGCCAGGGCGAAGGATTTCTATTCCAAGCTATTCGACTGGAAGCTCGAAGATCTCCCCGCGCCAGGCGGCGGCGCTACCTATACCATGATCAACGTGGGCGAAGGCACGGGCGGCGGCATGTTCACAAACCCCAACCCAGCGGTGCCACCGCATTGGCTCGCCTACGTCGGTGTGGATGACATTTCGGCATCGACCAACAAAGCGCGTGAACTCGGCGCGACCGTCGTACAGGACGTGATGCAGGTGGGCGATCACGGCTGGCTCAGCGTCATCATCGACCCCACCGGCGCCACTTTCGCGATGTGGAAAAGCAAAGCGGACTAAAGTTGCGGCCTATGCCGCCCTGCATAGCGGCGGCACGGGCTTGCGACGTTGCCGCTGTGCTTGCCATAAATCATAGCTGGCCTGCATCTTAGCTTTTAATTTTCAACTGGCAATTTCTTCTGGGTTGACTATATTAATTTTTACCTCGGTTGCGAGGGCAGCTCATTGGCCCTGTGACACGCCAAGCTGGCATCCGTCAGCGGCAACGCGTGTCATGAACTCTCAACTTCAACAGGAGTTTTGAAGTGTTCACAAAATTTAAATTCCGCATAAGCAGCCCCACGCCCTTTCATCTCTTGTCGAGGGCCGCAGCGTTTCTGAGTTTTCTGTTCGCGCTCAGCCTCGCTCCCCTGGCGCATGCAATCGGGCCCACCTTGCCGCTCACCTTCGACGATCGGATCGATCCCAAGGAGCCTTGGCTGGCTCAGCTACGGGTGGATCACGCACAGATCAAGGACGTCAAAATCGAACGCCAGATTTATCGACATGGAGAATCACTGCGCGCCGAGCGGCTGGAGATGCCCCGTGATGTCGCTGCTCAGGTCCCGTTGATGCTTCGCTTCAAAGGAATCGAAGATCTCGCGCCGGGTGTCTACGCGCAAAAAATTACGGCCGAAGGCCAGTGGGCCCTGCTGGGAAAGAACAAGCCATTGCATGTCGAGCGCTGGTTCTACTTCGTGGTGAAGAAAGGTGAAGTGGCGCGGATCGACGCCGAGGAATACGGAAAGATCACCGATCCCTCCGAATACGGTGTCGGGCCCGACGGGCAAAAAGTGCCCATCAGCAGTGGCGGCGGCGTTAAAGGAAAAATGCCGTTGCAGCGGGCCAAATCTACGCCGGCCGTTCCGCTCGGCCGGCTGGGTGAAATTCCCGAGGAATCGCCCCCCGGCGTGCCGTCGAAGGCGAAGCAGACCGACAAGGACAAGAGCGAAATCAACGAGAAGTAGTCCCTCTCTAGGAGTTACCAAGAATGAAACAAAACGCGCTTGCGCTTCTGATTGCCGCCGCTTTGACTATCTTGTGGAGCGGCGCTTCCTGGTCCGCACCGCGGACCGTTTGTTTCCATCTCAAATTGGCCGACGACCGCTACAACTGCGCGTCGTCCTCGGAAACGGGTGCGCGCCGCGCCTGCAACAAAGGCGGCTCTGTCGATGCGATGGGCCACCAAGTAGAGCTCTGGGATAAAGATACCGCGAGCGACGATGAATACATCGGCACCTGGTACATCGGCGGCGGCGGAACCCAATGCATTAGCTTCGAATGGGAAAACGCTGGCTACAGCAAGGGCGAGGCCAACCCGGATCTGTATATCCGCTACATCAACATCGTCAACCGCACCGGCTACAGCAATTATATTCGCGTGAAGGCGGTCAACACCGATGGCAGCGATCACAACGTCACCACCTGGCGCAACGGACAACCCGGCGATGAAAACCGTTACATCGCCAACAACTGCCGCGCCGGATCGACCTGCTACATTTTCCCTTCCGGCAACCTGGTGCCTACCAACGACGTCGCCTCGTCGCGCGCCTTGCGCATCATGGCGCTGGATTCAGCGCAGCACACCCTGCAGATCTTGGGCGAAACCATGAATCGGCACGTCAAGCTGCATTACCCCGGACGCGCCGCCTGCACCACCAGTTGTGCGGATGACCGGGAAAATTTTCACATCAATGGTTCGCAAGGGGGCGATGGCATCCTCACCGGGCATGAGCTGGGCCATGTGATTCAAATGCAACAGTTCAATCGCGACGACTTGCGTGACGATGTGAGCAAAGGCGGCGACGGATGGAACCTGACCAGCGACGAGTACGAGTCCGGATCCACGCAAGAAGGGTTCGCTTCCTATGTCGGCATCGTGAGCTGGTACGAGCCCAACAACTTCGGCACCGTGCCGCGCGGTTGGGGTCTCGATTTCGAATCAGCTACGCCGAACCGTTCCACTTGCGCGGATAACAAGGGCGTTCCCCTGCAAGTGGCAAAAGGCTTCTGGGACGTGGACGACTGGAACAACGAGGCCGGGGCCGGCGCAGCGTCGAGCTGGAACGACAGCTTGCGCTACGGTACCGAAGACATTATCCGCGGCTGGCGGCAATTCGCTTCCGGCAGCGGCAACCGACAGGACAACGAATCCGGACGCGACGGCGTCAACATGCGCGACTACTACGAAAACAACAAAGGTCGTTTCACGGCGGCTGGTTTCTTCGATACGTTTATCAACCATAACTGCCTGCAAGATCAGACGAACAATTGAGACGGTGCCGCAGGCGCGGGGCAGTCCCGCTGGCGGTGCGCATAGACGATCACCTTAGCTCATGGAATCACCCACGCACAGCATCAACAATCTATTCACGCAGCTCGGCCTCGCGTCGGATGATGCTTCGATTGCGCACTTCATCCAAACCCACCGAGCGGCGAGCAATGTCGTGTTGTCCGAGGCCTCGTTCTGGACACCGGCGCAATCCGCATTTTTGCGTGAAGAAATTCTCAAGGATGCCGATTGGGCGGAGGTGATCGACCAATTGAACGCCGAGTTGCATGCGTAAAAGTAATTCGACGCTGACCCTATTAATTCCATTAAGTTTGGCTAGTTAATTCTTTAATGCGCAAAGTATTCCAGCATGAATGCTGATACTGATAAATCTCTTGGAGGAAAATCATGATGGAAGACGATACAAAAGATTGGGAAAAAAGCGAAACTATTGATGAGCTAGACAATTTGCTCCGTATTGCTCAGGAGATGGGGCATAGGCTTTCATGTGAAGTTCATGGGGATTTGTACGATGATGTTAGAGTGCTCACCGAGCTTTTGCACAAAACACGCAACCAGGCAGACTTGGTTCAGCAAAAGCTAAAGCCTAAATAAATCAGATGCGGCTCATGATGCTTATAGCGTTGGTGATGTTGCCTGCTCATGTAGCCGCTACTAATTTTGAACTTATGTTGCATTCTTTGACTGAGCGCTTTGGAGGGAATTCGGTCCAATCCTTTTACGATTGGCAAGCCATGCTGACAAATACCGAGAAACTGAGTGCGCCAGAGAAACTCGTGCGCGTAAATGAATTCTTCAACCGGCGCATTTGGTTTAAAGAGGATCAGCAAATATGGGGAGTAAAAGACTATTGGGCCACTCCGATGGAAACATTGGGTAAAGGTGAGGGAGATTGCGAAGATTTTGCCATTGCAAAATATTTCACGTTATTGAATCTCGGATTTACAAATGACCAGCTTAGGCTTATGCGCGCCACATTGCGATTCGGTGGCGAAGGCAGCAGTGTTAAGCAAGCTCATATGGTGCTGGCTTATTACTCAGCTCCAAACGCTGAACCACTGTTGTTGGACAGCTTGGTCACGGAAATTTTTCCTATATCCCGTCGCCCCGATTTGACCCCAATATTTAGTTTCAACAATCAAGGATATTGGCAGTTCGGACCGGGTAGCGATGGCACGCCAAATGAGGACGAAAGTAGACAACTAAATCGTTGGAACGATTTAATGCAACGCGCTCATGCCGAAGGATTTGATTAAAGGTGAATAGGGTAGCGCACTTCGTCCAAACCCACCGAGCGCTGGCGAGCAATGTTTTTTATCCGAGGCCTCGTTCTGGACACCGGCGCAAGCCGCATTTTTGCGTGAAGAAATTCTCAAGGATGCCGATTGGGCGGAGGTGATCGACCAATTGAACGCCGAGCTGCATGCGTAAAAGTAACTCGACTCTAACAGCATTAATTCTGATGTTGTTTTCTCATTGCTACTTTTCTAGACCTCGCCCTGACTTGCTGTGATCACCGTCCGGTGAGGCCGACGCCCACAGGTGAAATCGTCGCGGCGATGTTGGCCACGGGAGCGCCCAGCGCGGGTAAATTGTAGGCCTCGAGCCGGTCGTTGGTGGCGCGAAAAGCGCGGGTGCCGACCACCACCACGCCCACACCAGTCGTGCTCACGCGGCCGTTGATGGAACTGGCCGGAGAGGCGGCGGCCGCGAGAGGCAAGGGGTAGCGTTCGAGGCCGACTGCAGTCGCGCGGATCACGGCTCCCCCGCCTGGCTCGACGGCGACGGCGGTGCCCATAGCGGCATCGACGTAACCGGTGCGATTGACGGTGAGGCGGATCGGCGCGGCCGGGTTGCTCACGTCGTAGATCTCGACGCCTATGGGAAACGAGCGCACGACCCGGGTGGCGTTGATGAAACGCACGCCGGTGCCGATGGCCGATGTGTCGCCCGAGCCGGTGCCAAAGGCGCTCAAGCGCGTGGGCGCGGCTGGATTGCTGACATCGAAGAGATCGATACCGCTCGAGTGAGCACGCACCACCGTGCTGCCCAAAATATCCGCCGCCACACCGGTGGCACTAGTCATGCCGCCGACGAAGACGAATGGAGTCAGGCTGTTGCCGGCGGCATTTAGCACACTCACCTGAATGCCGGTGTCGATTGCGCGAACGACCGTGGTGCCGCTGATGGCGGCAGCGCTGCCAGTGCCTGAAAGAAAACCACCGCGCGTCGCACCCAGCGTGAGACTGGGCAGCGTGCCAATGGCGAACGCCTGCGCATCGGCCGGACTCGATCGCACGAGGGTCGTGGCAGTTTGCGCGAGACCGACAGTGTAGACGCCGCCTTGCACGGTCGCGGCATCGGTATCCACAAGCGCGAAACTGGCCGGCGCGGCGCCTGCTGCCGGCGTGAAGGTGAAAGTCTGCACATCCTGCGCACTCGTGCGAAACAGCACGGCGGCGGGCACGACCGGCGCGGCCACGACCGTGAATGTCCGGTTGCCCGAGGAGATGCCCGCGACCGTCACGCTCGCATTTTTATTTCCCAGCGAGAGCCCAGCGGGCACGGTCACGGTGAGCGACGTGGGGGAAATCACGGTCACGGTCGAGCTGTTGGTGCTGCCGAAACTCACTGTGGTGGCGCCGGCCACAAATCCCGTGCCGGTAAACGTCACGGAAGTGCCGACCGGACCTTGCGTGGGCGCGATGGCGGTGAGCCCGGGGCTGACGGTGATCGTGGCAGTGGCGCTAGTAAAGGTGGGTGCGGTCGCGGTGAGCGTGGCGCTTCCCGCCGCCAGACCGGTCAATGTGATCGCTGGTGAAGTCGTCGCGCCTTGGGCTACCGTAGTCGTGGCGGGGAGGGAAACGAGACCGCCCGGCGCGGCGCTCAGGCTGATCGTGACCGGAGCGTTCTGAGCCTGGGGAAATGTGACGTTCAAGCTCGTCGTGCCACCAACGGTGATGGAAGCGGAAGCGGGTGAAAAGTGGAGGACCGGTCCGGGCACGGTGAAAGTGACTTGTTCGGTTATGGTCTTCTGGCCGGCCGGAAAGAACAGAATATATTCCGCGAAGTCACCACTCACGACCATCTGGTGCGATCCTGGCGCCAGTGTGAGCGTGGCGGCGAAAGTGCCTGGCGCGGTGGTGTACACGGGATTGAACGTCAAGGTCTCGTCCGTGCCATCGACCTCAATGCGGAGCGAGTTATTCACATTGGAGCGAAACGCGCCGCTCATGTCCACCGATCCGGACGGAACGGTGGAACCGTTGACGGGGCGGAGATTCGAGATACCGGAGCAGCCGGCGACGACCAGCAGCGCGACAAGTGAAACAGATAGCAGTAAGGAACGGTGTATTTTCATTTGAACGAGACCCCGTTGAATGGATAAGAAACGTAGTCCGCGCGCTTACAGGGCAACGAGGCTGAGCGGCACGTTTTTCTGAAGGATAGGAAATCCAACAGCATAGTCAAGAAAATCTGAAGCCCTGGCAACCTCAGTCAACCCGAAATTATGTGCCGCGCGGGCACTTGAAAGCACCCACGAAGAAATTGTGTGACCTCGACTTGCGACTTGGACTTGCGACTTATTAAGTTTAGTCGCGCCTGCCCAACAAATGCTTCTATCAAGTCTGTTCTGTTTTTTTTGGATGCTACTTGACGCCGTGTGCGAGGTGAGCACCATTTATCGTCCCCCATCCCCCACCAGCGAAAATGGCGCCCAGAAAATCGGATGGGCGTAGGAATACACCGGCTGCTTGCTCACCGGGTCGATATAGGTCCCTTCCTGAATCATTTGCAGCATGCTGGCGCGCATGATCTGGGCGCGGGTCAAGGTGGGCTGCTTTGCTTGGCGCGCAAAAATGTTGCTGGTCAAATAGCGCGTGGCGCTGGTCTCCACCGGCCAATTCGACGCCAGCACCGCACGCGCGCCGGCATAGAAAAACGCGCGCACCAGGCCCGACAAGGGCTCCTCGCCGGCGGCGTTGGAAGACGCTGTATTGCACGCGGACAGCACCACCCAATCCGCATCGAGCTTGAGGCCGAGAATCTCATCCACGGTCAGCAAGCCATCGCCTCCGACGCCGCTCACTTCGGGCGCGGACAAGGCAAGCGCCGGTTGCACTAGCCCATCGAGCTCGCCCGGCACTAGACCATGGGTGGCAAAAGCGAGAATGCGATAGTTGGCGAGATCGCTTGTCTTGACGTTTTTTTCATTGGCGGCGGCGCCGAGAAATACATTGCGTTGCGGATCAACACCCAATGCTTGCGCCATCGCCAGCACTTCAGCGCGCGTATCCGGCAGGCGCGGTAGCTCAGCCAATTGCGCCGCATCGACCGCATTGCGTTTGGCGAGCGTGGTTTTCGCGGCTGGTGCAGCGCCGCCTTCGGCTTCACGCATTTGCACCGCGCTGAAGTAAGGGTCACCAAACGCCAAAAATGGCGCACGCTGCGCCTTGCCCTGCGGCATGGCGCGTAACGTCAGCAATGCATTCGCCGTGGGCAATTGCACCACCGCGACTTTCTGTATCAACCACGGCACCCCACGGTAGCGGCTGAACATCAGCTGGCCGCTGTCTTTGCCCACCGTCACGGCCTGCGTCGGCAATAGTGCGAAAGGGAGTTGCGCGAGCGCGCCATCCGGCACCACCAGCAGCGTATCCGCGCCCTGCCATGCAGCTTCCACCGGCTTCATGATCGCGGCGTTGAGCTTGTGCGCTTCGGTCACGTCGTAATCCGGCAGCTCTTGTAGCAAACTCGCTTCGGCATCGAGCGCCCGGCGCAAGCCGCGCACGGTCTTGCTCAACTGTTTCGCGCTGAAATTAAAGGCAGCAAAGCGGATCGGTTTGTCCTTGCGCACCACCCAGACGAAACCGCCCTCATCGCTCGCCAGAAAACTGACTAGCGCTTCGTTCGGCTGCAATACACGCT
>JAUXTZ010000170.1 GCA_030681095.1 Burkholderiales bacterium | reverse complement strand
CTTGGCGTGAACAAGGCTTGGGAAGAATTTTTCGGAATTCGCCGGGAAGCGATTATCGGTGAAACGCTGGAACTGATCTACCCGCAGGCGAAGGAGGTGGCGGCCAAGCATGCGGCCATGGACCAGGAATTGTGGCGGCATCCCGGTAGGCAGTCTTATGAAATATCGATTCCGGTAGCAGATGGAAAGTTGCGCGATACGCTGTATAACAAGGCAACCTTCACCAAGGCGGATGGCAGCGTGGCGGGGCTCGTCGGCAGCATCGTCGATTTCACCGAACGCAAGCAAGCGGAAGTGGAATTGAAACTGCGTTACGAAGAAGTACGGGAATTGAACGATAAGCTGAAGGATGCGCAACACCAGTTGCTGCAATCGGAAAAAATGGCCTCGGTGGGCCAACTGGCGGCGGGTGTGGCGCATGAGATCAACAACCCAATCGGTTATGTGTACTCCAATCTCGGCACGCTGGAAGAATATATGCAGGATCTGTTTAGTATCGTGGCCACCTATGAAGAATTGGAACCGGTCATTGCCGATGGCGAGGTGCTGGAACGGGTGCGCGCGGCAAGGGAAAAAACAGACCTGAAGTTTTTACGCGACGATACGCGTGCGCTAATGGGCGAGACGCGGGAAGGCATCACGCGAGTAAAAAAAATTGTGCAGGATCTCAAGGATTTCTCCCGCATCGATGCGACGGACGAATGGCATTGGGCCGATTTGCAAAAAGGCATCGACTCCACGCTCAACATTGTATGGAATGAATTGAAATACAAAGTTGAGGTTAAAAAGGAATATGCGGATATCCCCGAAGTGGAGTGCCGTCCTTCGCAAATGAACCAAGTATTCATGAATCTGTTGGTGAATGCCGGGCATGCCATTGAGGATAAAGGCGTGATCACGATCCGCACCGGGCAGGAAGGCGAGCAGGTATGGGTAGAAATCGAGGATAGCGGCAAGGGCATCGCGCCGGAGCATTTAACGCGTATTTTCGACCCATTCTTTACCACCAAGCCGGTGGGCCAGGGCACGGGACTTGGACTCTCGTTGTCATACGGCATTGTGCAGAAGCACGGCGGGCGCATCGAGGTGAAGAGCGAGCCGGGAAAAGGGACAACATTCAGCGTATGGCTGCCGATCAAGCAAAGCGCTTAGAAGCGATGCCGGTCAAGCCTGGGTGCCGCGTGCTGCGCGCCTTGCTGGGGCAGGAGCGCGAGGAACGCCGCATCCGCTTGACGGCGATGGCCGTGCTGCTGGTAGCGGTGATGGGTTCGGGCGCTGTGATTTTGTGGCAAGCGGTAAACAATACCCAGAATCAACATGAGCTGGCGTTGAGCGAATCCCTGCACGATCGAGCCAGCATTGTTAAGCAGGCGTTGGAACATACTTCGCAAGACATCGCTTCCAATGTGACCGATCGCCCGCACCTAAAAACGGTACTGGGAAGAATCCTGGACGACAAAGCCACGCCGACGGACGAAACGGACTTATCCCGCATATTGGACAACATCGCCAAGCGCAACAATATGCTTGCGATTGAGCTGTTGGATGGTCGCGGGCGCGCACTGGGCAGGCGCGGCGAATTTATTGCCAACCCGAAATTTTCCGCGCCAGTGCGACTACAGTATCCGGCCATGCTGCTGTGGGATCAGCGTTATGTGCTTGATCAACGCGTTTCGATCCTTGAGGGTGGGCGAAAGCTCGGGGAAGCACGGGTGCAGTTGACGCTGGAGGAGATTGACAAATTATTCGCACACCAGAAGGGCTTGGGCGAGACCGGAGAGTTCGTCATGTGCGCCAGTCTCTCCGCGCACGAAATGACTTGCTATCCGAGCCGCTGGTCCCCTGACGGCGACAAGGTGGAATCCCAGTTTCGCGATGGCAACCCATTGCCGATGCACTACGCGCTAACGGGTGAATCCGGCACGATCCAGACCGTGGATTATCGCAAGCAACAAGTGGTGGCGGCTTTCGGTTCGGTGAGTGATTCTGGCTTGGGCATGGTCATGAAGCGTGACCGCGCCGAATTCTGGGATATATCGCTCAATAGTTTCACGGGCGCGATGCCCTTGCTGTTATTGCTCAGCGTGGGCGGCGTGTGGCTGTTGCGCTGGCGTCTGGCGCCGCTGGTGCGCAATGTGGTCGAATCGCGCGCGCGACTTAAAACGGTGATCGACAGCGCGCCTGATGCGATCGTGTGCCTGGATGAGCGTGGCTGCATTCGTTCTTTCAACCCGGCGGCTGTCGCCCTGTTCGGCTACCAGCCGAGTGAAGTGGCTGGCAATCATATTTCCCTTTTGCTGCCTGAAGTGAGCAGCGAAGGCGCCAGCGCGCTGCTGCAGAATGGGATGAGCCGCGGAAGTCGTAAGGATGGCGGGACGCTCTCTGTGGAAATTTCCGTCGCAAAAGTCTTGAGCGAGACGGATGCCGGCTATGTCGCGACCTTGCGCGACGTGTCCTTGCGCGAGCAGGCGGAATCGGAACTGAAAGCGCGCTATGCAGAGGTACGAGTACTAAATGAGCAGCTCAAGGATTCACAGAACCAATTGCTGCAATCGGAAAAAATGGCCTCGGTGGGCCAACTGGCGGCGGGCGTGGCGCATGAGATCAACAACCCGATTGCTTATGTGCATTCCAACCTCGGCACGCTGGAGAACTATGCGCAGGACTTGTTCCGCCTGGTGACGGCTTATGAGGCGGCGGAAGCCGCGATCGCGGACGGCGCCGTTTTGGAGCAACTCCAGGCCGCCAAGGGGAAAGCCGATATCGATTTCTTGCGCGCGGACATGTGCTCGCTGATGGATGAGACGCGTGATGGCATTACCCGCGTGAAGAAGATTGTGCAAGATCTCAAAGATTTTTCCCGCATCGATGCGACAGACAAATGGCATTGGGCGGATTTACAGTCGGGGCTCGATTCCACCCTCAACATCGTATGGAACGAATTGAAATATAAGGCTGAAGTACGCAAGGAATATGCCGATATACCCGAAGTGGAGTGCCGTCCTTCGCAGTTGAACCAGGTATTCCTGAATCTGCTGGTGAATGCCGGGCACGCGATCAAGGAGAAGGGTGTGATCACGATCCGCACCGGGCAGGAAGGCGAAGCAGTATGGATAGAAATCGCGGATAGCGGCAAGGGCATCGCGCCGGAACATTTAACGCGTATTTTTGAACCATTTTTTACTACCAAGCCGGTGGGTCAGGGCACGGGGCTGGGCTTGTCCTTGTCGTATGGGATCGTGCAGAAACATGGCGGGCGTATTGAGGTGCAAAGCGTCCAGGCCAAGGGCACAGCGTTTAAGGTTTGGTTGCCAATCAGGCAGAGCGAGCCGTTAGAAGCGGTGGCAGCACAGGGTTAACCCATTTACAAACGTGATTGATTAAATGATGGCAGATGAAATGCAAATGGTCCCAGGGGTAGAGGATGCGCCGCCCACGATTTTATGCGTGGATGACGAGGCGAATATTCTGTCCGCGTTGAAGCGGCTATTTCGCCCTCAGGGCTACAACACCCTTACCGCCACCAGTGCTAAGGAAGGGCTGGAACTGCTGGAAAAAGAGCACGTCGATTTAGTGATTTCCGATATGCGCATGCCGGAAATGAATGGCGCGCAATTTCTGGAACAGGTGAAAAACCGCTGGCCGGATACGGTGCGCCTGCTGCTCACCGGCTATGCGGAAATGTCCGCCACGGTGGACGCCATCAACAAGGGCGGCATTTACCGCTATATCTCCAAGCCGTGGGACGATACCGCGATGGTGGATCTGGTGCGCGAGGCGCTGGAGCGGCTGAATCTGGAGCGCGACAAGCGCCGCCTGGAAGCGTTGAACCAAAAGCAGAATGAGGAGTTGAAAGATCTCAACGCCAATCTGGAACAACGGGTGAAGGCACGTACCGAGGAAGTGCAGCAGACCATGCATTTCCTCGAGTTGGCGAACGAGAAAATGAAAAAGAATTTCATGACCTCGGTGCGTCTGTTCGCGAGCATGATCGATATGCGCGCCGAGAAAATGGCGGGTCACTCGCGGCGGGTGACCGACATGGCCCGGCGCGTTGGGGCGCAATTCAACCTGAAGACAAACGACTTTAACGAATTGATGTATGCGTCATTGCTGCACGATATCGGCATGTTAGGGCTGTCGGACAAGGTGCTGGAGAAACCGTTTTCGGCTTTAAGCAGCGAGGAGCGCCTGGAATATATCAAGCATCCGATTAAGGGACAAATGGCGCTGATGGAGTTGGAAGACCTGAAAGGGGCGACCTCGATTATTCGCAGCCATCACGAACGATTCGACGGTAAAGGTTATCCGGACGGGCTCTCCGGGATGAACATTCCCCTGGGTGCACGCATCCTGGCAGTAGTGAACGACTACGACGAGCTGCAAAACGGTTCGCTGACTTCGATCCCGATGAAGGAAGCGGATGCGCGTGCCTATATTCGGGACGCGCGCGGTACACGCTACGACCCGCAAGTGGTCGAAGCCTTTTTTGCTGCGCTGGGGGCAGTCATCGCCGATGAAGGAGGCGTGCTGGTGCAGACGGCGGGGCTCAAGCCAGGCATGGTGGTGGCGCGGGATGTGTCAACCTCGGAAGGCATCATGCTGCTGTCCAAAGGCTATGTGTTGACCGAGGACATCATCGGTCAGATTTACGGTTATGAAAAGGCGGATAGCAAGCCACTTCAAGTTTACGTGAAGGCCTAGGAGGACATGATGTATCGCTTGATGCTAGTGGACGATGAAGAAAATATAGTGCGTGCTTTGCGCCGGACGTTGACGGTGAATGACGGCAGCGCGTACCAATTTACGGTAGAAATATTTACTTCTCCCGCAGCCGCGCTTCAACGGGCGGATGAAATCAAATTCGATTTAGTGCTGTCCGATTACCGGATGCCGGAAATGGATGGCGTGCAATTTTTGCGTCAATTCCGCGATAAACAGCCCGATGCCGCGCGATTGATACTCAGCGGCTATGCCGATCTAGAGGGGATCATTGGCGCCATTAACGAAGCGCAGATTTTTCGGTTTATTCCCAAGCCTTGGCACGATGCGGATTTGCGCGTCACACTGACGCAGGCATTGGTTTATCACGCATTGCAGACAGAGAACCGGCTCTTGGCAGATCGGGTAAGGCAGCAGCAAGGAAAACTGTCGCGCCAGGAATTGGAACTACGGCGGTTGGAGCAAGAAAATCCCGGTATCACCAGAGTGAATTGGGGGCCGAACGGAGAAGTGTTGCTCGATGAAGATGTGACGTAAACCAATAGCGCCAAGTTG
>JAUXTZ010000142.1 GCA_030681095.1 Burkholderiales bacterium | reverse complement strand
GTTGGGGCCAGCGACGATTTTGAAAGTCACGCTACCATCGGCGTGCTCGCGCGTGATTTGGCGCACGGCCCAGCGGTTGCCGTAGATGCCGTTGCTGTAGCAAGCACCGTATTTGATTGAAGATTCATCCATATTCACCTCAGCGCGCATTGTGACCGCTGAGGCAGTCCTGGACAAGATTGGCTACCACTCAGTCAGACCAGCGACGATGCCTCAACAACGCTGTTGACGATTCGAACAAGGGGCGCACCATTAATTGCGAAAATATCATTATTTATCAATGATTTCTAATTTTAATTTGTGGTGGCATGGAGGTTGCATTAACACAAGCAAGATCAATCTACTGAAGCGAACCCATGCATCAATATCATCTGACGCAGCACATCACCCTCGCAATCAAGCGCTGCCATCAACCGCTCAAGTGGTTTGCCGGCAAGACTAACCGGCTCGCGCTGTATAGCCTGTGTCTGCTGGGGCTTGAATTCAATTTTTACGTGGCGCGTGATTGGCGCTACTCCGCGCTGGATTCGCTGGAGGAGTAAGAACGCGATATCCAGTTTGCGACGGATTCACCGCGCTCGGTGAGCCACCGCGTGGGGTCGCGCAGCGACCCGTCTACCGTCACTCCCTCACCGACCACACTGAAACATCTCACAAATTTTTGTTCCAACAAGACGCGGCTCTCCGCCTCAATGACACCTGAGAGTAAGATCGCCGGCACCCGCGCCGCCTGGGCATGATTTGCCGCCACTATGGGTAATTTCCCATGCAGGGTTTGTGCGTCGGATTTACCCTCGCCAGTGATGAGCCAATCGGCGTCGCGCAGCCGCGCATCGAGTTGCATCCATTCGCACACCACTTCTGCCCCCGGGCGCCGTTTTGCCCCCAGCAACATCAGCGCATAGCCCAAGCCACCTGCTGCGCCAGCGCCGGCTTGCTGCGACATGGCGCAACCCGCCCAGGCATCACATAAGCGCGCGAGATGCGCGATGGCTGCATCGAACGCCGCCACTTGCGCCGCTTGCACGCCCTTTTGCGGGCCGAATACCACTGTCGCACCTGCTGGCCCGCATAAGGGATGATCAACATCGGTCAGCACGGTGATATCGCATGCGGCCAGCCGCGCATCTAGTGTGCTGAAATCAACGCGATCCAAAACCACCAAACCACGCGGACTCGGCTCGATCGCCTTTCCATCCGCATCCAACAGCTGCACGCCAAGCGCTACGAGCAAGCCAGCGCCGCCGTCATTGGTGCTGCTGCCGCCCAAGCCAATCAGGAAACGGCGCACGCCCTGATCCAAACACTGTCGCAACAGCTCACCCAAACCCCGCGTCGTGCGCTCGGCAACATCGATCCACGCTGTCGCCAGGCCGACCACTTGCGCCGCCTCTAGCACCGCAATCGTGCCTTGCGCTTCAGTTAGCAAACCATAATTCACTTCAATCAGATCGCCATTCGCATCTGTCACACGGGCACTCTTGCGCTCACCCTGTGCGGCGAACAACAGCACATCCAATGTACCCTCGCCGCCATCGGCGAGTGGAAGACATTGTGTGATCGCATCGGGCAAGACGCGCTGGATGCCAACCTCGATGGCGCGTGCGGCTTCTAAGGCGCTAAGCGTGCCTTTGAATGAATCGGGGGCGATGAGGATTTTCAAGCGACGACATTGCGCGGACTGCCCGCGACAAAAGATTCGATGTTATCTACCAGTTGGTCGGCAAGTATCTGCATTGCTTGGCGGCTGCCCCAAGCAACATGGGGGGTGAGAATAAAATTAGGTAAATTTAAATCAAGCAAACGATTACCCTCGCGCGGCGGCTCTGCCCCGAGTACGTCGAAGCCCGCGCCAGCGATGCGGCCCGAAACCAAGGCTGCTTCCAGCGCCGCTTCATCTACCAGATTGCCGCGTGCGGTGTTAATCAAAATCGCGCTGCGCTTCATCATCTCAAACTCGCGCGTAGAAATCATATGGCGCGTCGCCTCATTCAGCGGCGAATGCAGCGTGATGACATCACTCTCCGCGATCACGGTATCGTAATCGGTGTAGCCCTCGCGCACTGCGCTGGCGCCTTTGTGCTCAGCCACCAACACCCGCATGCCGAAGGCTTCGGCAAGCTTCTGCACCGCTTTACCCAAGCCGCCATACCCGACGATGCCGAGGGTGCTGCCGTAGAGATCGTTGATCGGTTGGGTAAACAAACAGAACTGATCGGCTTGCTGCCACAAGCCATTTTGCACATCCTGCCGCCACGCCAGCAGATTGCGGCGCAGCGCCAGCATCAACATGAACACATGCTCGGGCAGCGTATGCACGGCGTAATTGCGGATATTCGACACCACGATGCCGTGCGCGCGGCAATAAGCGAGATCGATGTTGTCGGTGCCAGTAGCGGCGGCGGCGATCATTTTTAGCTGCGGCGTTTGCGCCAAGGTCTCGCCTGAAAGCTTGACCTTATTGGTAATCGCAATGGTCGCGTCTTTTAAATGCGCCAACACTTGCTCGGGCGGGGTCTGTTCGAAGTCTTGCCAGCGATGCGCGAAGCTGGGTTTGCGCATATTTACGATCAGAGTATTGCGGTCGAGAAATACGATGTGTTGGGTCATAGGAAACCTTTAAAGCTTTAGCCGCGAATTAACTAACGTTCAACACCAGAGATTCGCTCTACCACTTTCATCACCGCCGCCGAATCCAGCTCGGCGTCACCCGTGCCCATCAGCGCATTCATATGCTGCATCACCAGCGCTGCGGTGGGTAGTGCTAGGCCCAGTTCTTTTGCAGTTTCCATCACGATGTTCATATCTTTCTGGTGCAGCTTGGTTTTGAAGCCGGGCTGGTAGTTGTTGTCGAGCATACGTTTGCCGTGCACTTCGAGAATGCGGCTGCCGGCGAAACCACCCATCAGCGCATCGCGCACTTTGCCGGCGTCCACGCCGTTTTTACGCGCGAAGGTGAGCGCCTCGGCCACGGCTTCGATGGTGACCGCGACGACGATTTGGTTGCAGGCCTTCGCCACTTGGCCCGCGCCGTTATCGCCCACCAATACGATATTTTTACCCATGGCTTCGAACAGGGGTTTCACGCGTTCGAATACTTCGGGCTTGCCGCCGACCATGATCGAGAGCGTGGCATTGATCGCGCCGACATCGCCGCCGGAGACGGGTGCGTCCAGCATGTCTATACCGCGCGCCTGCAGATCAATCGCATAGCGCCGTGTTGCGGTGGGGGAGATGGTGCTCATATCCACCACCACCGAACCTGGTTTCGCGCCATGCGCCACGCCACCCTCGGAGAACAATACTTGTTCCACATCCTTCGTATCGGACACCATGATGAAGGTGACGTCGGCCTGATCTGCCGCTTCAGCTGCGCTGGCGCAGGCAGTGCAACCCGCTTGCGCCAGTGGTGCCATGGATTCGGGGCGTCGCCCATGCACGAATACGGTGTGCCCGGCCTTGTGCAGATTAAGCGCCATGGGGCGGCCCATGATGCCGAGTCCGATAAATGCGACGTTCATGCTTATCTCCTTCCCTTATGCCTTACTTATACAACACCGACGGCAGCCACATGCCGATAGCCGGCCAGATGTAGAGCAGCGCCATCGCCAGCACTTGGATCGCCATGAATGGCATCATGCCGGCGAAAATTTGATTCAGCGTGACATGCGGCGGTGCGACACCTTTTAGATAAAACGCCGCCATCGCCACCGGCGGCGAAAGGAAGGCGGTCTGCAAGTTGAGCGCCACCAGCAAGCCAAAGAACAGTGGATCAATGTTGAAGTGCGCAAGCAGCGGGATGAAGATCGGCATGAAAATCACGATAATCTCGGTCCATTCCAGCGGCCAGCCCAGGATGAAAATAATGAACTGGGACAGCAGCAGGAATTGCACCGGCGTCATGTTGAGCGAAAGCACCCATTGCTCGACAATATTCTGCCCGCCCAAGAGCGCGAAAGCGGCGGAAAAAATACTCGAGCCGACGAACAGCCAGCACACCATAGCCGATGTCTTGGCGGTCAAAAAAGCGGATTCCCTTAGCGTGGGCACGAGGCCGACTTGAAACACCGCCACTACGCACCACACACCGATCGCAGACATGGACATCAAGCCCACCCACCCCGGTGGACCCGCATGCAGCACTTCGGCCTTGAACAAGATGAACCAAACCACCGACACGCCGAACAGAAGCCACAATGGAATCCACAGCGGTAACACCTTGCGCTGCAGCGCTTTGGTTTTACCGATGAAGTAATAGACCGCCGCCAGCACGAAGCCGCCGAAGGAGCCGATCGCCGCCGCCTCGGTCGGCGTCGCCAGGCCGAACACGATGCTGCCGAGCACGGCGAGAATCATCACAGCGAGCGGGAAGAACGAAGTGAGCAGCATTTTAAAAATTTCGAGCCGCGTGAAAGTAAACATGGAATACAGCAGCGCAAGCAATGCGCCACCCACGCTGAACACGATCCAGAATGTAGCCGGCGTGGGAAGGCGCTGCCAGTCTGTGCTGGGGGCTGGCTTGGATACCGGTGTAGCAGCAGGCGCGGGCTGAGGCGCAGCGTTCTGCGGTTCCTTTACACCTTCTGCGGGTGGCTCCTGCAAACCCTCTGCGGGTGGCTCCTGCAAACCCTCTGCAGGGGGTTCCTGCACTCCGTCGGCTTGCGCTTCACGCGCAACTGGCGCGCTGGCTGATTGATCCGTCAGCGTGCCCATTTCTTGCAGCCCCGTGGTATCAGTCACTAGATCCGGTTTGGTCAGCGAATGCCAGGTCAAGCCCATGATGATGGCAAACACGATAGCGGGTAGCAACGCAGTGCTTAATTCGCGCATGACTTTTCTGGTGGGAATAGTCGCATCGCGTTTGCTCGTGAGTGCACGCAGCAAAGCAGGCATGGCGCGGTTACCGAAAGTCGCGGCGATGGATGCACTATGTGCGGGCAAGGTAACCTGACGTTCGCTATCGGGTAGTGGCGGCGCTAATTCCGGCTTCCACTTTGCCATCAGGATCACGTAGCCCACATAGAGCAATGCGAGCATGAGGCCGGGGAAAAATGCGCCCGCGTAAAGTTTCACTACCGACACGCCGGCGGTGGCGCCATAGACGATGAGCATCACCGAAGGCGGAATGAGAATCCCCAGGCAACCGCCAGCGGTAATCACGCCCGCCGTCAGTTTGACGTTGTAACCCGCGCGCAGCATGGCGGGCAAAGCGAGCAAGCCCATCAACGTCACCACCGCGCCAACGATGCCGGTAGCGGTAGCGAATATCGCGCAGGTGACGAGTGTGGCTACCGCGAGTGAGCCCGGTAAGCGCGCCAGCGCCAGGTGTAAGCTTTTAAATAGTTTTTCAATTAAGTTCGCTCTCTCAACCAAATAGCCCATGAACACGAATAAAGGAATGGAGATCAACACATCGTTGGTCATCACGCCGTAGGTGCGCTGCACCATCAGATCCAGCGTCTGGCGGATGGCGATGTCTGGATTGACGCTGCGATAGGCGAGCCAGGCGAAGATCATGCCCATGCCCATGAGCGTGAAGGCGGTAGGGAAGCCGAGCATGATCGTCACCACAACCAGCCCCAACATCAAAAGACCCAGGTGACCATTGGTCAAGTTGGTCCAGGGCATGAATACCGCCACAGCGATCAAAATAATCGCCATCAGCGCGAAGCCAAAACGTAATTCTTTCTTCACGCTTTGCCCTCCTGCTTCACGACATATTGATCGAGCTGGGCGATATCTTCGTCCTTCACATTGACCATTTCCTTGAGTTTATCCACGTCTACTTCTTCCACATCCTGTACGCGCGAAGGCCAAGCGCCGTCACGCAAGCAGATGACGCAGCGCGTGATTTCCACCAGGCCTTGCACCAGCAGGAAAAACGCCGCCAGCGGAATGATAAATTTAAAGGGGTAAAGCGGTAGCGGCTCGGGGCTGAAGGTTTGCTCGCGTATCGCCAGCGATTCGTTGGCGTAAGTCCAGCCCGCATAGGCCATGGCAAAAATGCCCGGCAAGAAAAATACGATGTACAAGGTGAGATCAATTGTTGCTTGGGTGCGCGGTGCGAAAAAACCATACAGCACGTCGCCTCGGACATGCCCGCTCGTGGCCAGCGTGTACGCACCCGCCATCATGAATAACACGCCGTAGAGCATGATCTGCGCATCGAGCACCCAGGCGTGCGGCGTATTCAGTAGGTAGCGCGAGAACACTTCCCATGAAATGAGCAAGGTCAGACCGATGATGCTCCAAGAAAAAAAATGGCCAGCGAAGCTGCTGACCCGATCGACGAAAAGCAGGATTTTTTGCATTGATGCATCCCTATGGGTGGTAGGGGTCGGGCATGCCCGACCCGCTATCGATATCGGGCGAGGCATGCCTCGCCCCTACATGCCTGGAATTACGCTTTTTTCTTGCCGAAGTAGTGGTTGTAGGCCAATTTATAATCCACGTTGGTATCGTTCTGCCAACGGGCGGCGCGACCGGCAAAGGCGCGCATGGAATCCATTACTTTCTTAAAGGCGGGGTTCTCGGCCATCTTCGCCGCCGTGATCTTATCCCAGGACGCCAATTGGGCTTGCAAGATCGCATCCGGCGTCTTGTAGAACTTGACGCCTTTTTTCTCGCTCATGTCGATGTAATCTTTGGAGTAGCGATCAATCGCCTTCCATGACATGTCGGCTGAAGAGGCCTCCACCGCATACTTGATGATGGATTTGAGTTCGCCCGGAAGCGTATCGTATTTTTTCTTATTGAACAGAATTTCAAACTGCTCGCTGGGCTGGTGGAAACTTTGCAGCATGCAGATCTTGGCCACATCCGGGAAACCCAACAGGTTGTCACTTGACGCGTTGTTGAACTCGGCTGCATCGAGTAGGCCGCGATCCAGCGCGGGCACGATCTCGCCACCGGGCAACGGATTCACCGCCGCACCCATGTCTTTGAACACGTCGACCGCCAAGCCCACGGTGCGAAACTTCAGGCCTTTAAGGTCAGCCGCTTTGGTAACGGGCTTCTTGAACCAGCCCAATGGTTGGGTAGGCATCGGACCATAGAGCATGGAAACCACATCCATATTCATGCTCTTGTACACGCCCTCTAACAGCTCTTTGCCGCCGCCGTAGTAGTGCCACGCCAATACCATGTTTGCATCCATGCCGAAGGCGGGGCCAGAACCCCACAAGGCCACGGCAGAGTTTTTGCCATACCAGTAAGCCACCACGCCATGGCCGCCATCAAGCGTGCCTTTGCTCACGGCATCGAGCAGATCAAATGCCTTCACCACGGCGCCTGCGGGTAGCACCTCGATCTTGAGGGCGCCGCCGGCCATGTCGTTTACTTTCTTGGAAAAATCCACGGCGTATTCATGGAAGATATCTTTTGCCGGCCAAGTGCTTTGAAAGCGCAGGCTGATCGGCGTGGCCGCTTTGCTAATCATCGGAAAACCGAGTGCCGCCGCGCCTGTGGCGGTGGCCGCTGCTGCGCCGAGGAACTTACGACGGCTTACTTTGGTTTCAGGGTGGGCTTCTGCGGATGGTTTATTGCTATCTTTTTTGCTCATGGTTGTCTCCTTAACTCTTGTTAAAAGCACGAGGGGGTTCACATCTTTACAACTACCACTACCAGCACCTAATTTCGCATTATGAAAATTACTACTACGTTGTGATAAAGCTTAGTCCCCATCAGGGATAATTTCAACCTCTCAGTTGTTCGCTACATAGTTGGCATGGCAAGGCCGCTGGGAGCGGCATCCGGATCAGACGGCCAGCGGCTGGTCACCGCCTTGGTGCGAGTATAAAACCATACACCTTCCATGCCGTGCATGTGCAAGTCACCAAATAAAGAAGCCTTCCAGCCGCCGAACGAAAAAAACGCCATCGGCACCGGAATCGGCACGTTGATGCCCACCATGCCGACTTCGATTTCGTTTTCGAAGCGCCGCGCCACCGCACCGGAACGGGTAAAAATCGCCGTGCCATTGCCGTAAGGGTTGCGGTTGACGAGTGCGATCGCATCACTCAAATTCGCCGCGCGCAAAACGATCAGCACTGGCCCGAAAATTTCTTCGCGGTAAATTTCCATCTCCGGCGTCACCTGGTCGAATAAGGTCGGACCGACAAAGAAACCCTGCTCGCATCCCGACACACGGATGCCGCGCCCATCCAGTACGAGCGTCGCGCCCTGCGTCACCCCGCTATCGATCAGACCGACAATGCGATCGCGATGCGCGCTGGAGATCACCGGCCCCATATCCATGCCCGCAGCTTGGCCTGAACCGACCTTGAGTTTTTCAGCTAGGGCCTTGAGCTTGGCGACCAAGGCATCCCCCGCCTCCCCCACCGCGACCACGGTGGAAATCGCCATGCAACGCTCGCCCGCCGAACCATAGGCCGCGCCGATCAAAGCGTCGGCGGTGAAATCCAGATCGGCATCCGGCATCACCACAGCGTGATTCTTCGCGCCGCCCAAAGCTTGCACGCGCTTGCCATGGCGCGCGGCGGTTTCATAAATATATTTCGCCACCGGCGTCGATCCGACAAAAGACACTGCGCGCACATCCGGGTGCGTGAGCAAAGCGTCTACCGCTTCCTTATCGCCGGGCACCACATTCAATACACCATCGGGTAAACCGGCAGCTTTAAATAACTCGGCCATGCGCAAACTGCATGAAGGCACTTTCTCCGAGGGTTTCAGTACGAAGGTATTACCGCACGCAATCGCCACCGGGAACATCCACAGCGGCACCATCACCG
Organism: Burkholderiales bacterium; assembly: GCA_030681095.1. Taxonomy (GTDB): domain Bacteria; phylum Pseudomonadota; class Gammaproteobacteria; order Burkholderiales; family Thiobacteraceae; genus RBG-16-58-11. The sequence continues at coordinate 1,153 of JAUXTZ010000142.1, read as the reverse complement.
GAAAATTAAACGGCGTGATCCCGGCGCACACCCCCACCGGCTGCAGCAGCGAATGGCAATCCACCCCGCGACCGACATCCTCCGCATGTTCGCCTTTGAGCAAATGCGGCACGCCGCAGGCAAATTCGATCACCTCAATCCCGCGCTGCACCGACCCCGCCGCATCCGCCAAGGTCTTGCCATGCTCCTCGGATGCGAGCTGCGCCAACTCACCGCGATGCTGCTCCATCAATTCCCGAAAGCGCGTGAGAATGCGCGCCCGGCGCAAGGGTGTGGTCGCGCGCCAACCCGGCAAGGCCGCCTTGGCCGCCGCTACCGCACGCGCCACATCGTTCGCATCGGCCAAGGCCACGCGCCGGATGAGCTCGCCGGTCGCGGGATTGAATATCTCGGCAGACCGCGTGCTTTGCGCTGGTTCAGCTCGTCCGTTAATCCACAGCGGTAGTGTCTTCATGATTATTCCTTACTTCAATCTGACAAAAAACATTCCCCACAACTACTTCCCCCCTTTAACAAAGGGGGCAAGGGGGGATTTTAAAACGATGGCCATTTCCCCCACTGCAAATCCCCCTCAATCCCCCTTTTTCAAAGGGGGAAGCACATAGTTCACCCCTTCACCCCACCAGCACAATCAACACCCGTGCCGGCCCATGCGCGCCCAGCGTCACGGTCTGTTCGATATCTGCTGTACGTGACGGACCGGATACGAAATTCACTGCGCGCGGTAAGCTGCCGCGCTCACGCCGCAACAAGTCCCACGCATCTTCCATGGTAGCAACGATGCGCGCGCTATCCAGCACGGCGATATGCGTCTCGGGCAGTAAGCTGGTCGCGGCCGGGGTGTGTGCGCCAGAGAGCAGCATCAGTGTGCCGGTTTCCGCGATCACGCAAAACGCGCCGGTGATCCCAACTGCGTCTTCCGCACAGGCGGGCTGCGCCGCGACCACGATGCGCGCAGCGATCCAATCCAGCTCCAGAAAATCTGGCCAGCACAACGCGTGATTCCCCAAATTATTTTCTGCTAAATAGTGCGCGACGGTGTGCGGTATCTCATTGCGAGTATCGACGCGCAGCACTTGGCTAGACAAAGCTTGCGCTTGTTCGATAAAACGACTGACTAAATCCGCCACCGGCGCCGGTTGTGGGCCACGCA
>JAUXTZ010000139.1 GCA_030681095.1 Burkholderiales bacterium | reverse complement strand
GAGAGAAGAATGATGCCGGGTATTTACTGGAGGTGCTGTTTACGGTGAAAGATACGATGCGCGCCGGTACCCCAGCGGTGGTGAAGTTGCCTTAAGGCTCTGGCGTCGCGCCCACTTCTTGCGCCAGCACAATAATTTCCCGCTTCAGATTGTTTGAGACTTTGGCGTATTCGCCATTCAGCACTTGTTGCGCGGTGGCATGATCGCCTAGATTAACGAATATCACCACCGCAGCAGCGTGTTTGTGGAATGTCGCATGCTCGGCGCGCACTTTCTCAAAGTGCGGCAGGTCCACATAGACCTGTCCCTCGCCGTAAATCCATTTGCCTAGCTTGCAGTGATTGTCGGTGCCGACCAGCGCAGGGTCGAGCTTCTCGCTGCTGTCTGCGATGTAGTCCAGCAGGCGTTGCTTCCAACGCACATGGGCACTGATGATTTCGAGGAAATTCATGCGCTACTCTCAACTGTACGAAGCCAGGAAGAGCAGGCAAAGGCACTAGCCGGGTTTTTGGGGCAATGCCTGCTCGGCGGTTTTGTTATTCGGATTGTAATTCCAAGCCCAGTGATTTTTCCAAGCACCCAAGACTAAATTCGGATATTCCGGTTGGCCTAGGCTGCCATTGTAGCGGCCCAAGGCGCGGTACAGGTTGCCTTTTTCTATATCGACGTAGTGGCGCAGGATGGTGCAGCCGAAGCGCAAGTTGGTGCGCAAGTGAAACAGGTTGTGATCCTTAGTACCAATGAGTTTTACCCAGAATGGCATGATCTGCATGAAGCCGCGCGCGGAGGCGGAAGACACGGCATATTTCTTGAAGCCGCTTTCCACTTGGATCAAGCCCAATACCATTTGCGGGTCGAGGCCGGCGCGGGTGGCTTCGTAGTGCACGGTGGTGAGAAATTCGCGTCGTTGCTCCGCATCGGGAATGCGGCGTTCCATGCGTTTTGACATGCTGTTGAGCCAGGCCTCGCCTTCGGCAGCGTTGTTAAAGGCAAGACGCGGGCTGGCGTTATCGGCCACTGCTTTGTGCAATGAAGCCTGCACGCTGGCGGACAGCGGCTCATAGATCTGCGTGCCGGCCACGGCGAGGCCGGGCAGGACGAGGCTGATCAATATGGTTAGGCGTTTAAATGGTTTCATAGCGTTTCCAACAGTTTTGATTTTAGGAGCTCAGCGGCATTCTGCAAAGGGATAATTGTTGCTTTTTCGTCACGTCGGCCCTGATATTCGATTTGGCCTTCTTTTAAACCCCGATCGCCGATCACAATGCGATGCGGGATACCGATCAGCTCCATATCAGCAAACATCACGCCAGGACGCTCGTCGCGGTCGTCCAGCAGTACCACGATACCAACTTGTTGCAGCTCGGCGTAGAGTTTTTCGACCGTTGCGCGCACGGCATCGCTCTTTTTCATCCCAATCGGCACCATGGCCAGATCGAAGGGCGCCAAGGCACGCGGGAAGATAATCCCGCGCGCATCGTGGTTTTGCTCGATTGCGGCGCCGACGATGCGTGATACGCCGATGCCGTAGCAGCCCATCTCGAGGGGGTGCGGCTGGCCCTGCTCATCGAGGAAGGTCGCTTTGAGCGCTTCCGAATATTTGGTGCCGAGTTGAAAAATATGCCCGACTTCGATGCCGCGGCAGATATCCAGCTTGCCTTTCCCATCCGGACTTTCGTCACCGGCGACGACATTTCGAATATCGGCGACGACAGGTTCAGGTAAATCGCGCCCGAAATTGACGCCGTTGTAATGGAAGCCATCTTCGTTTGCCCCACACACAAAATTGCTCATGGCGGCTACGGCGCGGTCGGCGATGATCGGCATCTTCAAGCCCACCGGGCCAAGCGAGCCGGGGCCAGCGCTCGCGACTTCGCGTATCTTGGCATCTGAGGCAAAACCCTTGATCGCGCCGACTTGCGCCAACTTGCCAGCTTTCACTTCATTCAATTCGTGATCGCCGCGCAGCAGCAAGGCCACCAGGCCTTCTTCACATTCCACAATGAGGGTTTTAACGACTTGATCCGCACTCACCTTGAGGAAGTCTGTCACTTCGGTAATGCTGTGTTGTTTAGGCGTGGCGACTTTATGCATCGGCTGCGTGGCCGCGCCCCGCGTCGCGGCGGGTGCAACTGCTTCGGCCAATTCCACATTCGCGGCGTAATCCGAATCGGGGCAGTAGGCAATCGCATCCTCACCCGAATCGGCGAGTACATGGAATTCATGCGAGCCGGTGCCGCCAATCGCGCCGGTATCCGCGCTCACCGCGCGGAATGTCAAACCGAGGCGGCTGAAAATGCGCGAATAAGTGTCGTACATCACTTGATAGGTTTGTTCCAGGCTCGAAAAATCAGCGTGAAAGGAATACGCATCTTTCATCAGAAATTCACGCGCGCGCATTACTCCAAAGCGCGGCCGAATCTCATCACGGAATTTGGTTTGAACCTGGTAAAAATTCACCGGCAGCTGGCGATAGCTTTTAATTTCTTTGCGCGCGATATCGGTGATTACTTCTTCATGCGTCGGGCCGAAGCAGAAATCACGCTGATGGCGATCTTTGATCTTCAACATCTGCGGGCCGAATACGGCCCAGCGCCCGGTTTCTTCCCACAACTCGGCCGGTTGCACGGCGGGCATCAGCAACTCAATCGCGCCGGATTTATCCATCTCCTCGCGTACAATCGCTTCGACTTTGCGCAGCACGCGCAAACCCAGCGGCATCCAAGTGTAGAGCCCGCTGCCCAAGCGCTTGATGAGTCCGGCGCGCAACATTAAGCTGTGGCTCACCAGCTCGGCTTCGGCGGGCGCTTCCTTGAGCGTGGATAAAAAGAATTGGCTAACACGCATGATCTTGTTCTTAAACGGAAAAGGGCGGCAATTGTACCAGATAGCGGGTGCGTTCACACGTGCCGTTGGTAATGAACGTATTTCAATATGAAAGTTTTTGAGTAATGGGTTTCTTCGCAAAATGGCGCATCCATAAAGCCGTGCGTGCCGGCGACCAGGTCGAGGTGAGTGAAAAAGACGGCGTGCGTCGCATGCACTTCGGCTCCGACACGGTGCAAAGCGCCATGCGCATCAATGACCCCTGCGCGCTCGAAGTGTCTTACACCCGCACCATGATGGCTTTTCTGTTGTTCAATCCTGATCCGCATGATTTTTTGATGGTGGGCTTAGGCGGTGGCTCCACCGCCAAGTGGGTGCATCAATATCTGCCCGCTTCTCGCACTACGGTGGTGGAGATCAACCCGGAAGTGGTCAGCACCGCCCGCGCTTACTTCCAAGTGCCGCAAGATGAAGAACGGCTGCGCGTGGTGATCGGCGATGGCGCGCACTATGTCGAGGCCCATCCCCATTCATGCGATGTGTTGAGGGTGGATGGCTACAACGAAGTGGCGCAATCCGAAGCGCTCTCTACCCCCGAGTTTTACGCTGCCTGCCGCGCGGCGCTTAAGCCGGGCGGCATTCTGGTGGTGAATTTGTGGGGATCGGACAAGCGTTACCATGAATACGTGGATCGCATCTCGACCGCATTCGACGGCGTGTTTCTCTGCTTGCCCGCTGAGCAGCGTGGCAATGTCATCGTGTTCGGATTCGAACGCAGCCCCAAT
>JAUXTZ010000124.1 GCA_030681095.1 Burkholderiales bacterium | reverse complement strand
GCCGGAATGGGTCACGGACTTGGCTATTTTCGACCTGTATAGCGGCAAAGGCATTGATTCTGGTAAGAAAAGTCTTGCATTCCGGATATTGATGCAGGATACTGAAAAAACATTGACCGATCAGGAAGTTGAAACGGTCATCACCCGCCTGACCCAGGTCCTTTCGGATCGTTTCGGGGCAAAATTGAGATAATCGTCTGGGATCGTGAGGAGCGATAATGACCTTAACAAAGGCCGAACTAGCCGACATGATTTTTGAAAAAGTAGGGCTGAATAAGCGCGAAGCCAAAGATATGGTGGAGTCCTTCTTTGAAGAAGTCCGCCATGCGCTGGAAGCAGGGGAGAGCGTCAAGCTTTCCGGCTTCGGCAACTTTCAATTGCGTGACAAACCACAACGCCCCGGCCGTAATCCGAAAACCGGCGCGGAGATTCCAATATCAGCACGCCGTGTGGTGACCTTCCATGCGAGTCAAAAGCTGAAAGCCATGGTGGAATCGTCATATGCCGGAAATCAACCCGCTACCGCCGAAAGTTGAGCTGCCGCCTATCCCGGCGAAGCGTTACTTCACCATCGGTGAAGTAAGCGAGCTGTGCGGCGTGAAACCGCATGTACTGCGCTACTGGGAGCAGGAATTCACACAGCTCAAGCCGGTAAAACGACGCGGTAATCGTCGTTATTACCAGCATCATGAAGTGCTGCTGATCCGCCGTATTCGCGAGTTGCTATACGAACAGGGCTTCACGATTAGCGGCGCGCGCAATCGCTTGGATGCCAGTCTCGCCGAAGCCGTTCCCGTGAATTCGCGCAACCATAGCAACCATGACTCCGTCACAGCGCACAGTGGGCCGTTTGATCTGACTTACGTGCGCAGCGAAATTCAAAGCATTCTGCAATTTCTCAACGCGTAAATATTTTTTCGCGTCTGATTCTACGTATTGCCTTTCTGATCCGCACCGCATTCGATATAATTCACGCTTTCGGGGCGTAGCGCAGCCTGGTAGCGTACTTGTCTGGGGGACAAGTGGTCGGAGGTTCAAATCCTCTCGCCCCGACCAAATATTCCCTGTTTCGGGTTTCGATCTGAACTCGAAATGAATAATTCGAACCCCGACATTTAAATCCAATGCGGATCCTACTTTCCAACGACGATGGTTATTTCGCGCCCGGCCTTGCGGCCTTAGCGCAAGCCCTCGGCACGGTGGCGGAAGTGACGGTGGTGGCGCCCGAGCGCGATCGCAGCGGCGCAAGCAATTCACTCACCCTGGATCGTCCGCTGACACTACGCAAGTCCTCCAACGGTTTCTACTACGTGAACGGCACGCCTACCGATTGCGTGCATCTTGCCGTGACCGGTTGGTTGCCGCAGCTGCCGGATATGGTGATCTCCGGTATCAATCATGGTGCGAACATGGGGGATGACACGATTTACTCGGGCACCGTCGCCGCCGCAACCGAGGGTTTTCTGCTCGGTATACCCTCAATCGCGATATCGCTTGCCGGTGTTACCATGGGCCATTACGCAACGGCGGCGCAGGTCGCGCTTGATCTCGTGCACCGGTACCAGAACCAACCGCTTGCTCAACCCTTGCTGCTTAATGTGAATGTGCCGGATCTGCCGTATGCGGAACTTAAAAGCATGGAAACTACCCGCTTAGGTAAACGCCACAAAGCGGAACCAGTGGTAAAAGCCGAGAGTCCGCGCGGCGAAACGGTGTATTGGGTGGGTGCGGCAGGGGGGGCGCAGGATGCTGGGGCAGGCACCGATTTTCACGCGGTGGCGCAGGGCCGGGTTTCCATCACCCCCTTACAGATCGATCTGACCCATTTCGAGCAGCTCGATTCGATTAAACAGTGGATGCAGGAATGAATCAGCGTTTTTCCGGCATCGGCATGACTTCACAGCGCACTCGGGCGCGCATGTTGGAACGGCTGCGTGCGCAGGGTATCAAAGATGAAGTGGTGTTGGCCGCGATGAACGACATTCCGCGCCATATCTTCGTGGATGAAGCGCTTTCCAGTCGCGCCTATGAAGATATTTCATTGCCCATTGGTTTCGGCCAAACCATTTCTCAGCCCTATACCGTGGCGCGCATGATCGAGTTGGCGCGCGCTGGCCGCGACATCCATAAAGCGCTTGAGATCGGCACCGGATGCGGTTATCAGGCTGCTGTGCTATCGCGTGTCGCCAAAGAAGTGTATTCAGTGGAACGCATTGCCCCGTTGATTGCCAAAGCACGCAAGAACATGCGCGAAATCCGCATCCCCAATGTCAAAGTCAAATACGCCGATGGTACCTTGGGCTTGGCGGAATTTGCACCATACGATGTCATTGTGATGGCTGCGGCGGCGACGCATATTCCGCAAGAACTCCTGTCCCAGTTGGAAATGGGGGGGCGATTGGTGCTACCCATCGGCACGGAAACGCAGAAGCTCACCGTGGTGGAGCGCACGCCACAGGGCTTTCAACACACCGAGTTGGAGCAAGTTAAATTTGTGCCGCTACTGGGTGGTATTGCTTAGTGGGATTTGTGGCCGCTGGATAAAAAAGGACAAGCGTGCTGAGAATGAATGCGTTAGAAATCAGTCTTGCAGCACTCGTCATGATGGTCATGATCGGCGGTTGCACTACGACGCCTTCGCGCGCACCCGTCATTGATCGGCTGCCCTCATCGCAGACACCCCTTCCCAGTAAAAAACCCGCAGCCAAGCCCAAAGAGCCAGATTGGCGCCCCGCCACCTATACCGTGCAAAAGGGCGACACGCTGTACAGCATCGCGCTGGAGCATGGACAAGACTATAAAGAGTTGGCCGAATGGAACGGCATACAAGCGCCGTACACCATCCGTATCAGTCAGATCCTGCGGCTCACGTCTTCACAAACCGAGACCACGACACCGCTCAAACCCATTCCGGCAGTTGATGCCAAGCCGCTGTCGTCGTCCGAGCCGAGTCTTAAGACCGAGCCCAAGGCGACCAAACAGACCTATTCGGATCAAGCCCTGGCCCAATTGGAAAAGCCTGCTGCTAAACCCGCAATGGTCCTGCCGCCGAAGCCGGAAATCGCCAAAGCCGAGCCACCCAAACCGGCTGCAGCGCCGGAACCGACAAAACCCGATGCGTCCGGTGATGAAGAAGATTCAGTTGATTGGGGGTGGCCGGCTAGTGGTAAAATCCTCGCCAACTTTAATGACAATGGCAACTCGAAGGGTGTGGATATCGGCGGCAATCCGGGCCAAACGGTGATCGCTTCCGCCTCGGGTAAAGTAGTGCATACTGGTAGTACTTTGCGGGGCTATGGAAAACTCATTATCATCAAGCACAACAAGAGTTATTTCAGCGTCTATGCGCACAACAACCAAGTCTTGGTGAGGGAAGGTCAAACCGTGGTAAAAGGCCAAAAAATTGCCGAGATGGGTAACTCTGACGCCGACCGGGTGAAGCTTCACTTTGAGATTCGTCGCTTGGGCAAGCCGGTCGATCCGCTGAAATATCTGCCGAGTGACAAACCCTCATGAACCGGGAATCCAGCGATCCGAATGAGATCGATCCGCTTGACGCTGAAGCAGACGACGAGCGACGCGAACAAGCCGAGTCTCAGGCGGCGGCAGAGGTCGATCCCTTCCTGGCGGACCTGCAAGCCGATGTCACCCAAATCTATTTGAATGAAATCGGTCAGAACGCGCTGCTCACGCCGGATGAAGAACGGCGTATATCGCGTCTGATGAAACAAGGTGATTTTGAATCACGCCAGCGCATGATCGAGTGCAATCTGCGTTTGGTGGTCAATATCGCCAAACACTATGTGAATCGCGGCATGGCCTTGCTGGATCTGATCGAAGAAGGCAACTTAGGCCTGATTCACGCCCTGGAAAAGTTTGACCCCGAGCGCGGCTTCCGTTTTTCCACCTACGCCACTTGGTGGATTCGCCAGAATATTGAGCGCGCGATCATGAATCAATCGCGCACCATCCGGCTGCCCGTGCACATTATCAAAGAACTCAATATCTACCTGCGCGCCCAGCGTCATCTCGAATCGCACGGCACACCCGACCCCACGGTGGAGGAAATTGCCCACTTAGTCGATTGTGAGGTGGAGGAGGTGCGATACATCATGAGCCTGAATGAGCGTACGGCCTCGCTCGATGCGCCACTCGATATCGACCCTAGCCTCTCCATCGGCGAAGCCATCCCGGACGAACAAGGTGTCTTGCCGGAATTCATGTTGCAGCGGGCTGAGGTGGAAAAATACGTGCATGAATGGCTCAATCAGCTTACTGCCAAGCAGCGTAGCGTGATCGAGCGCCGTTTCGGTATTAATGGGCACGATATCAGCACGCTGGAAGAGGTTGCGGATGCGCACGGTATTACCCGTGAGCGAGTGCGCCAAATTCAAATGGAAGCCTTGCAAAGTCTGCGCAAGATTTTACGGCGCAACGGCGTATCTAAAGACGTGCTGTTTTAACCCTCGAATCAATTCCCGCATGATTTCCTGGAACGCCATCCAGACCGTGTTTCTCGATATGGATGGCACGCTGCTCGATCTACATTACGATAACCATTTCTGGCTCAAGCATGTACCTGCACGCTATGCGGAGAAGCGGGGACTCAGCCTGGAAGCTTCGCAGCAGGAACTGAGCGGGCGCTATGAAAAAGTGGCCGGTACCATGCAATGGTATTGCATGGATTATTGGAGCACCGAGCTGGGCCTGGATATCGAACGGCTCAAACAGGAAGTCGCGCACCTCATTGCCGTGCATCCCCATGTGGTGCCATTTTTAGAGCAGATACGCAGTGCGGGCAAGCGCGTGGTGCTAGTGACCAATGCACATCACAAAAGCCTAGCGCTGAAAATGAGTAAGACTCGTCTCGAGCATTATTTCGATGCCATGATCTGTGCGCATGAATTCGGTAAGCCGAAAGAGCATCCTGAATTTTGGCAAGGACTGCAAAGTCGCGAAGCATTTAATCCGCAACAAACCTTGCTCATCGACGATAGCCTGCCGGTACTTCGCTCCGCGCACAATTACGGCATTGCGCATTTACTCGCGATCTACCAGCCGGATACGCAGCAGCCGAGAAAGGAAGTGGCGGAATTTGCGGCGATTGAAAGCTTCGAGCAGATCATGCCTGGCGGCTGATCTATAGCAGCAGGGCCGCCGCCACGCGTCGACCTTCACCCATCAAGATGTTGTAAGTTCGTGCCGCTGCGAACGTGTCCATCACTTCAAAGCCGATGCGTCGGGTGGCCAACGGCGCCGTCAAACGGGGGTGGGGGAAGCGGAGAATGGCGCCCGTGCCGAGCAAGACGATTTCCGCGTCCAGGCCGGCTAAGAATTCAAAATGTGTCTCGGTCAATTCATCCAAGCTACGCGGCGCCCAGTCATCAATCAGCTTATCCGGTAATACGATTAGGCTCTTTTCAAACCGCTGCTGGTTCACCATCACATAGCCTGCACCATAATTCGTGAACAGATTTTGGCCGGGGTGTTGGGATAAGTGAAGTTTCATCAGGGGCTTCGTTGCGGCACTGTGGACGGTACTGTAAGATTATAACTTTTCTAAACTTTTAGCCAATTTCCCCCCTATGGAAGCGTTCTCAAGAATCAAGCGGCTTCCGCCCTACGTGTTCAACATCACCGGCGAGCTCAAGGCGGCAGCGCGCAAACGCGGTGAGGACATCATCGATTTCGGCATGGGTAATCCCGACCAGCCGACGCCGCAGCACATCGTCGATAAACTGATCGAGTCGGTTAAGCGCGGCGACACCCATCGTTATTCCGTCTCCAAGGGCATTCCCCGTCTGCGGCGCGCGATTTCGACTTGGTACAAAAAGCGTTACGACGTCGATATTAACCCCGATACCGAAGCCATCGTCACCATCGGTTCGAAAGAGGGCATTGCGCATTTGGCACTGGCCACGCTGGATCGGGGCGACATTGTGCTGGTGCCGAATCCGAGTTATCCGATTCATATCTATGGCCCGGTGATCGCGGGTGCGGACATTCATCACATTCCGATGAAATCCGGCATCGATTTTTTCGACGAGTTGGAGAAGGCGATCAAGAGCTCCTTCCCCAAGCCGAAAATGCTGATCCTGAATTTTCCCAGCAATCCGACTACACAGTGCGTGGATTACCCATTCTTTGAAAAAGTGGTCGGGATTTGCAAAGAGCACGGCATCCTGATCGTGCATGACCTCGCCTATGCCGATATCGTGTTCGATGGCTACAAAGCGCCGTCGATTTTGCAGGTGCCGGGCGCGAAAGAAATCGCAGTGGAATTTTTTACCCTCTCCAAGAGCTACAACATGCCCGGTTGGCGGGTGGGCTTCATGGTGGGGAATAAGGATCTGGTCGCGGCCTTGGCTCGCATCAAGAGTTACCACGACTACGGCACGTTTACGCCGATCCAGGTCGCCTCGATCTTGGCGCTGGAAGGCCCGCAGGACTGCGTCGAAGATATTCGCCTCATGTATCAAACGCGTCGCGATGCCTTATGCAAGGGATTGGATTCGATCAATTGGGAGATTGAAATTCCCAAGGCCACCATGTTCGTTTGGGCGCCAATCCCGGAGCCGTACAAGGCGATGGGTTCGTTGGAGTTTTCCAAGAAGATACTGCTGGATGCCAAAGTCGCGGTCTCGCCTGGCGTAGGCTTTGGCGACTTCGGCGACGATCATGTGCGCTTCTCGCTGATCGAGAACGAATCGCGCACCCGTCAGGCCATTCGCGGCTTGAAGGATATGTTCAAAAAAGACGGGCTGTTGTAAAAGCCTCACCACGGAGTACACCATGAAACCAATCAATGTCGGCCTGCTCGGCCTCGGCACCGTCGGTGGCGGCACGCTTACGGTGCTGCGCCGCAATCAGGCAGAAATCACCCGCCGCGCCGGGCGCGCGATCTTGGTCAAGATGGCCGCCGTGCGTGATTTGAGCAAGGCGCAACAGTTATATGCGGGCGAAGATATCAAAATCACCACCAACCCTTTGGAGGTAGTGGAGAACCCCGAGATCGACATCGTAGTCGAGTTGATCGGCGGTACCGATCAGGCGAAAGCGTTGGTGCTCAAGGCGATTGCGAATGGCAAACATGTCGTGACCGCTAACAAAGCGCTGCTTGCCATGCATGGCAATGAAATTTTTGCCGCTGCGCAAGCCAAGGGTGTGATGGTCGCTTTCGAAGCAGCCGTGGCGGGTGGCATCCCTATCATTAAGGCGGTGCGCGAAGGACTGAGCGCAAATCGCATCGAATGGGTGGCTGGCATTATCAACGGCACTACAAATTTTATTTTGACTGAGATGCGCGACAAGGGCTTGGCCTTTGATACCGTGCTGGCCGAGGCGCAGCGCCTAGGCTATGCCGAATCTGATCCGACCTTCGATATCGAAGGCGTGGATGCCGCGCACAAGCTCACTATTCTGGCGGCCATCGCCTTCGGTATTCCCATGCAATTTGACAAGGCCTACACCGAGGGTATTTCCAATCTCACCAAAGAAGATATTCAGTATGCCGAGGAGTTGGGCTATCGCATCAAGTTGCTCGGCATTACCAAGCGTGTAGCCCAAGGGATTGAGCTGCGCGTGCACCCGACCTTGATTCCGACCAAGCGTTTGATCGCCAACGTGGAAGGCGTGATGAACGCCGTATTGGTCAAGGGCGATGCGGTGGGCGCAACGTTGTACTACGGTCGCGGCGCCGGCGCAGAGCCGACGGCCTCTGCCGTGGTGGCAGACTTGGTCGACGTGACGCGCATGCATACCGCCGACCCGGAGCATCGTGTGCCGCATCTCGCGTTCCAGCCCGATGCCTTGTCCGATGAGCCGATTCTGCCTATGAGCGAAGTGCGTACCGCGTATTATTTGCGCATGCGCGCCTTCGACAAGCCTGGTGTGCTGGCCGACATCACACGCATCCTGGCCGACATGGAAATTTCCATTGATGCCATGATTCAGAAAGAGCCGGATGAAGGACAGGAGCAAGTGGATATCATTATGCTCACGCATGTGACGGTGGAGAAGAACGTCAATCAGGCTATTAATAAGATCGAAGGATTGTCGACCATTTCTGGCAAGGTGACTCGACTGCGCCTGGAAACGCTGGGCTAGTCATGCGCTACATTTCCACCCGCGGTGAGTCACCACCGCAAAGCTTTCTGCAAATCCTGTTAGGCGGGCTTGCGCCGGACGGCGGCTTGTATCTGCCTGAATCCTATCCGCAGATTTTGTTACATGAGCTTAAATCTTGGCAGCATTTCAATTATCGTGAATTGGCGTTCGCGGTATTGTCCAAGTTTGCGACGGATATTCCAGCCGCCGACTTGCGCACGATCATCGATAAGACCTATACCGCCGACGTGTATTGCAATACGCGCCCGGGCGAGAGCTCGGAAGATATTGCGCCGGTGCGCACCTTAGAGCCGGGCTTGCACGTTCTTGCGCTTTCCAATGGCCCGACGCTGGCGTTCAAAGACATGGCGATGCAGTTGCTCGGCAATATGTTCGAGTATGCATTGGCGCAGCATCACGAGTCGATCAACATCCTCGGCGCGACCTCGGGTGACACCGGCTCGGCGGCCGAATACGCGATGCGCGGCAAGCGCGGCGTGCGCGTGTTCATGCTCTCGCCCTACGGCAAAATGAGTCCGTTTCAGCGCGCGCAAATGTATTCGCTGCAAGATCCAAATATTCATAACCTCGCGGTGCGCGGCGTGTTCGACGATTGCCAAGACATTGTCAAAGCCGTCTCCAACGATCTCGAATTCAAGGCCAAATATAAAATCGGCGCCGTCAATTCCATCAATTGGGGACGCGTTTCGGCCCAGATCGTGTACTACTTCAAAGCTTATTTTGCGGTGGTCAAGGAAGTAGGCGAGGAAGTGTCATTTGCTGTGCCTTCCGGCAACTTCGGCAATGTATGCGCCGGGCACATCGCACGCATGATGGGATTGCCGATTCGAAAACTGATCGTGGCGACGAACGAGAATGATGTGCTGGATGAGTTTTTCAAAACCGGCCACTACACGCCGCGGCCTCAGACTCAGCATACCTCTAGCCCCTCCATGGATATCTCCAAGGCGTCTAACTTCGAACGTTTCGTGTTCGATGTAGTGGGGCGTGATGCCGCTAAAGTGCGTGCGCTATGGAGCAAAGTGGACAAGGGCCAAGGTATCGACCTCAGCGGCACGTATTTTGCAAAGGTGCGGGAATTTGGTTTTGTCTCCGGCACCAGCAGTCACGCGGACCGTATGCGTACTATTCGTGATGTGTACCAGCGCTACGGCCAGATGATTGACACGCACACCGCCGACGGTTTTAAAGTCGGGCTGGAATACCGCGAGGCGGGTGTGCCGCTGATCTGTCTGGAAACCGCGCTCCCGGCAAAATTCGAGGAAGCGATCCGCGAAGCGCTTGGCCGCGATCCGGAGCGGCCCAAAGGATTGGCGAATATCGAAAGCTTACCGCAGCGCGTCGAAACGGTGGATGCTGACGTGGAAGCGGTCAAACGCTACGTCGTCGCGCACGCCGCCGATTAAAGTGCTTAGTGGGAGCGCAGGTGGGGTGCTTTGCTCCCCGCCGGCACACTGATCCGGCTCCCTCATTTAGAGGCTGACCCTTTGCCTATTAAACCAGCCAGTCCTCTCAATCCTGGTGTCAGCAAGCGCGAGGTATGGGCGTGGGCGATGTACGATTTCGCCAACTCCGGTTTTACCACCGTTGTCATTACCGCCGTGTACAGCGCTTATTTTGTGGCGGTAGTGGCGGGCAAGGCGGTTTGGGCCAGCTTCGTGTGGAGCGCGGCGCTGTCAGTCTCCTATCTCGCCATCTTGCTGTCTGCGCCCCTCCTCGGCGCCTATGCTGATCTGCATGGCGCGAAAAAACGCCTGCTCGCGCTGACCACGCTGGGGTGTGTGCTGGGCACTGCCGCATTGGCTTTACCCGGCGCGGGCGATATTGCACTGGCGGTGACCATCATCGCGCTCAGTAATTATTTCTTCGGTAGCGGCGAGAATCTGATCGCAGCCTTTCTCCCTGAGTTGGCGCGCGGACGCGCCCTGGGTCGTGTCTCGGGTTGGGGCTGGGGGCTGGGCTATTTGGGCGGCATCGTCTCACTTGGTGTGGCACTCGCTTATATTGGGCACATACAGACAATCGGCGGTGGTGCGCCAGAATTTGTGCCCGGCGTCATGCTCCTCACTGCGGGATTATTCGCGCTATTTGCCTTGCCTACTTTTCTCATCTTGCGCGAGCGGGCGATACATCGTCCCTTGCAATCTATTTCCACTCGCAGCGCCTATTCCCGCGTGATGGAAAGCCTTACTCACGCTCGTCAATATCAGGACCTGGCGCGATTTTTACTGTGTATCGTGTTCTATCAGGCGGGCATCATGACGGTGATCACGCTCGCCGCGGTCTATGCCCAGCAAGCGATGCATTTCACTATGCATCAAACCATCGAGATGATCCTGGTGGTGAATCTCACCGCTGCGCTGGGTGCGCTTGCCTTCGGCTACGTGCAGGACAAGCTGGGGCATAAATTGTCGCTCGCCTTGACCCTGATCGGCTGGCTGGTGATGGTGGGGTTGGCTTACACTGCGACGACCCCTGGCCGATTCTGGCTCGCCGCGAATATCGCCGGCTTATGTCTTGGCGCCTCGCAATCAGCGGGACGCGCGCTGGTGGGCTACCTGAGTCCAAAGTCGCGTCGCGCCGAATTCTTTGGCTTGTGGGGATTGGCGGTCAAACTCGCCTCCATCCTTGGCCCCATGACCTACGGCGCGGTGGTGTGGATCACCGGCGGCAATCACCGGATGGGCATGCTGCTTACTGGAATTTATTTCGTGATCGGGTTGATCGTGCTGGCGGCAATTGACGTAAAACGCGGGCGGCGCGCGGCGTTAAAGCGTCAGCTTTGAATCCGCAAGGACAAATCAATAGCGCATACATGCTTGGTCAGGCCGCCGATAGAGATACGCGCCACGCCGGTGTCGGCAATCGCGCGCACGTTGTCCAGGGTAATGCCGCCGGAGGCTTCTAGTTTCGCGCGCTGATTGCTTAAGCGTACCGCCTCGCGCATTTGCTCAATACTAAAGTTATCCAGCAGAATCAGTTTAGCGCCGGCGTCGAGCGCTTGTTGAAGTTCAGCAAGCGATTCCACTTCAATTTGAATCGAGACGCCAGCACCGGCTTGGCGCTGGGCTGCATCCAGCGCAGCCTGTACGCCGCCGGCCGCCGCGATATGATTTTCCTTGATCAGGATACCGTCGAATAGGCCGATGCGCTGGTTCACCCCGCCCCCTATTTTGACCGCATATTTTTGCGCGATGCGCAGGCCGGGCAGGGTTTTGCGCGTATCCATGATCTGCGCCTGCGTGCCGGTCACGGCATCGACGTAAAGCCGGGTGGTCGTCGCGACAGCGGACAGCGTTTGCAAGAAATTCAGCGCGGATCGCTCGGCGCTGAGCAGGGCGCGGGTGTTGCCGTGTATCTCGCACAGCGTGGCATTTGCTTGCACGCAGTCGCCTTCGTCAGCGCGCCAGATTATATTCACTAGTGGGTTGAGCGCTTGAAAGCAGGCATCAAACCAGAGCTTGCCACATAAAATCGCCTGCTCGCGTGTGATGAGCGTGGCGCGGGTTAGCTGGTCAGCGGGAATGAGTTGTGCGGTCAGGTCGCCGCTGCCGAGATCTTCTGCCAGCGCGGCGGTGACGTTTATTTTTATCGCGTGCGCGATGTCGGGATCGTTCATGTGGAAATTGTAGCGTATCCGTCTGATAGATGAGCATATCAGTCTGGCTAGAAAATAACCTCAGATACTTCGACAACAACAAATATTCTGGTGGGGATTTTTAAGATAGTAAGTTAGGGAAAGGTGCGGGAACCGATCCGCTACGGCAGTATGTTAGGCAGAAATTGTGATCGATTCGAATGCCGGTTCGTCGCGTCGGTCCGAGACACAGCGCCGATCTACCCAGCCGCGGATACGTCGATCCAAATCACTGCGGCGATCTTGGCGTACTGCGAAGCGTCGATCCAAGTTGTTGGCGGCGGCGCGGTGGCGTAAATAGCGGCGTTCAGTTAAATCGCGGCGTTCCATATGGATATGTCGCCGCTCATCAGCATCACGGCGTGATCGCTCGGCCCGTATGCGGGCACGCTCATCCAGTTTTTTGATGAAATTCAGCACGTCATCTTCGTGATACAGAATGACTTCTCCTTGCTGCAAAAATGGAATAACCGGGCTATAGCGCCGATCGATTTCAAGCCATTCCTCTGCATTGCGATTGTTCATGAAACGTTGGAGTAAACCAATCGTTTGGTGGATGGTGAGCATTTTTCTGTAGCCGGTTTTGTCCATACAACTAAAAAACAGCAGACTAAAATCTTGTCGGGCTTATTTTAATCGCCATCTAGTAATTTGCAAGGTTTATGGAGATAAAAAGCTAAGATGCTGACATTAGATAACAAACAATTATAGAAAACAATATCATGAGTAACTTAAAACGACATGTTAAAAAACAGTAAATAGAAGCATTACGAGAAAATGCAACAAGCATTAAGATATAGGAAATATCTTGTTATTCGTGCATTTAAACAATAAGCATTATTATCATCAACATTCGTCCAGGAGCTTGTCAATCATGCGCGCCGCTTGCCTGCCATAGCCACCGCCAAACAGGTTGAAGTGATTAAGGACGTGATACAGCTTGTACAAATCTTTGCGTGTGGCATATCCCGCATCCAG
>JAUXTZ010000119.1 GCA_030681095.1 Burkholderiales bacterium | reverse complement strand
ATCGGCTACCCCTGCGTGATCAAACCGGTGATGTCGTCTTCGGGCAAGGGCCAATCCAAAGTGGATGGACCAGCCGATGTGAAAACAGCATGGGACTATGCCGCGAGCGGCGGGCGTGTGGATACGGGGAAGGTCATCGTCGAAGGCTTCATCGATTTCGATTATGAAATCACCCTGCTCACGGTGCGCGCAGTGGGTGCGGCGGGCCAAGTCGAAACCTACTTCTGCGAGCCGATCGGCCATATTCAAGTGAAGGGCGATTACGTCGAAAGCTGGCAGCCGCAGCCCATGAGCCCAGTGGCATACGAAAAGGCGCGCGCGATCGCCAAGCAAGTGACCGACAATTTGGGCGGGCGTGGCCTGTTCGGCGTCGAGCTATTCGTCAAAGGCGATCAAGTGTGGTTTTCTGAAGTCAGCCCGCGCCCGCACGATACGGGCATGGTCACCATGTGCTCACAAGTCCAGAGCGAATTTGATTTGCATGCGCGCGCCATCCTCGGTTTGCCGGTCGATGTCAGCTTGCGCGCACCCGGTGCGAGTGCGGTGATCTATGGCGGCATGGAGGCGGAGGGCATCGCCTTCGACGGCGTGGCCGAGGCCTTGCGCGTGCCGCAAAGCGATATCCGCTTGTTCGGCAAGCCAGTCAGCTTCGAGCGCCGGCGCATGGGTGTGGCCTTAGCCTGTGGTCAAGATGTTAGCCAAGCGCGTGAACGCGCCAAGCTCGCCGCAAGCTTAGTAAAGCCTATCAAGGCGTGAACATGCATACCCACTACGACCGCCTGGGCGGCGAGGAAAAGCTGCGTCAATTGGTGGATCGATTCTATGACTTGATGGACAGCGAGCCGGAGAGCTATGGCATTCGCAAACTACATCCGCAGGATTTATCCGGCTCGCGCCAAAAGCTCTTTATGTTTCTATCCGGCTGGCTGGGCGGGCCGCCGCTCTATGTCGAAGCTTACGGCCACCCTATGCTGCGCGCACGGCATTTGCCTTTTGCCATTGGCAACGCGGAGCGCGATCAATGGATGAGCTGCATGGTGCGCGCCCTGAGGGACGTTGGTATCGATGAGCGCCTGGCGAAAGAGTTGGAACAAGCCTTCACCAAAACCGCTGACCACATGCGTAATCAGCCGGCTTGATGGCTTAATTTTAAGGCTTGTGCGGCCTCTGCCTGCGCTATACTTTCCGCATGCTTGAAATCCTGATTGGCATCCTGCTTTTGTTCGTCGTTCTCGGGGCGTTTTGGATCGGTGCGCGCATGGCGCAGTTGAGCCGCATCCAGCAAGAATTCCCACAGTCTGTTGCGCAGATGCTGGAGGAAAAGCACCGCCTGATGCTGGCTGATCTGCATGAAGGACTAACCCGCCAGGGCGATCGCATCAATCAAGTGTTGGGCGACACCTCGGACAAGCAGCGCAACGTCATTTCCACCGAACTCAAGCTCACCCGCGACAATATGCATCAACTGCAACTCGCGCAGTCCGAACGGCTGGGCGAGCTGCGCGAGATGATGGCGAAGCAATTGGCGGAGCTGTCGGCCGCGATGCAAGAGCGGCTCAACGCCATGCGCGAAGAAATTCTCGCCAAACAGATGCAGACCCTGACCGATCAAGGGCGCGCGGACCAGGAATTGATTCAGACCACGATGGCCAACGCCACGCTGCAACTCAAGAGCGCCATGGAAGCCTTGACCCAGACCACCGACACGCGCTTGGAGCAGATCAGCGGCAAAGTGTCGGAGCGGCTGGAAGAAGGCTTTAAGAAAACCAACGACACTTTCACTCAAGTGATGGCGCGGCTCGCCACCATCGACGAAGCGCAGAAAAAAATCGACGGCTTGACCACCAATGTGGTGAGCTTGCAGGAGCTGCTGGGCGATAAGCGCTCACGGGGCGCTTTTGGCGAGGTGCAACTGGAAACCCTGGTGCGCAATATCTTGCCGCACAACCCAGTGCAGCCGGTGTATGTCATGCAGCACAAATTTTCGAATGGCACGCGCGTGGATTGCGCGTTGTTTTTACCTGAGCCGACCGGTACGGTGGCGGTGGATTCCAAATTTCCGCTGGAAAATTATCAGCGCATGTACGACAAGCGCTTGTCTGAGACCGAGCAAGCAGCAGCCGAGCGCCAATTCAAGCTGGATGTAAAAAAGCACGTTGACGATATTTCCAGCAAATACATTATTCCCAACGAGACCTCAGACGGTGCGGTGATGTTCGTGCCGGCGGAGGCGGTGTTCGCTGAGATCCACGGCTATCATCAAGACATCGTGGATTATGCGATGCAGAAACGCGTATGGATCGTGTCGCCCACGACCATGATGGCGATTCTCAACACCGCGCGCGCGGTGATCAAGGATGTGGAAACGCGTAAGCAAGTGCATATCATTAAAGACTCGCTCGCCAAGCTGTCTAAAGATTTCAGTTTGTTCGACGTGCGCATGAAAAAACTCGCCGATCATATTCGCCAGGCGCACGAAGATGCAGAAAAAGTGCAAATCACCAGCCAAAAAATTACCCGTCGTTTTCAGCAGATCGAGGCCGTTGAGTTGGAGCACGACGAGATCGGCCAAGTCGAAGTGATCGATCTGGATGAGCCGGCGGATGATGCAGAACGGCGCTTGAATTAGGAATGGCGATGCATCGATATTTTGTCGCGGCGGGTTTATTACTCATCAGTACTTTGGCATCGGCACAACTCACCTCGCCGCATTGGCCGCTCAAGCAAGTGTTCGGCAAAAATGCGGCAGTGCTGCAAATCAACAAGGAAGCCGTGGCGGAAGTGTGCGTCAAAGATATCTGCACCCGCTTCGTGCTGCGTGACCCAAAGGGGATAGAGATCGTGCACGACTTCGCCTTTTTGTATTTTTGGATGGTCGAAGGCTACGATCTCGCGCCGAACAAAGCGGGTAGCAGCGAACGTTTCGTGGTGACTATTCTCAACCGACGCAAAGGCCAATGCGCCGGCACGGACGAAGAAGCGATTGGGCGCTGCACGTTGGCGCAGATGGCCAAGTCTTACGCCATCTTCGGCCTTGAAACCAAACCCGAAAATGGCTGGAACAAAATTTTTAAGCTCGACATTCCCGCTAAGCTTAAGGCCGCTGGGGTGGTTCAATAGATATTATTGAGCTGCCCGCCTCA
>JAUXTZ010000118.1 GCA_030681095.1 Burkholderiales bacterium | reverse complement strand
TCTGATCATCGCCATTGCGCGCGGCGGCTATATGCCGGCGCGGGTGCTGGCTGACTATCTGGGCGTGATGAACGTCGCCAGCATCAAGGTCGAGCACTATCACGGCACGAAAAAATCGGTCAAGACGATTGTGCGCCACGCCCTGCCGGAAAACGTGCAGGGTACGCGCGTGTTGGTAGTGGATGATGTGAGCGACACCGGTGACACCTTCGACGCCGCCTTGCCGCATATTCGCGCACGGCTGCCCAAGGCGGAAATACGCACGGCGGTTTTGCTGCACAAAGCCAGTTGCCCGGATGTGCCGGATTTTTACGCGCACAAGGTCGTGAAATGGCGCTGGATCATTTACCCCTGGGCGGTGATCGAAGACCTCACGGCCTTTCTCCAGGAAGCAAAAAAACCGATCAAGAATGTGGCGGCCTTCGCCAAATGGTTAAAAGAGCAACATGCCCTGCGCATGCCTAACGCCACGTTGCAAGATGTGCTTGATCTGGCTCGGAAGAATAAGCACGCCCCTGAAGCATGACAGCCCTCCAGGGGACAGTCCGTATAATGCCTCCTTTTATCTACCTGGATTTCATTCATGGATTTCATCCTGCTGCTTAAAGCGCTGGTGCTCGGCATCGTCGAAGGCGTCACCGAATTCTTGCCGATCTCTTCCACCGGGCATCTGATCGTGGTGGGGGACTTGCTCAATTACAACGACGAGCAAAGCAAGGTGTTTAAAATCGTGATTCAGCTCGCGGCGATTCTGGCGGTGTGTTGGGATTTTCGGGAGCGGATCGGCAAGGTTATCGGCGGCTTGCGCGCTGACCCGGTACAACAGCGTTTTGCGACGCTAATTTTTGTGGGATTTCTACCGGCGCTGGTGTTGGGCTTTTTATTCCACAGTACGATCAAGGCATACTTATTCAACCCGATCACCGTGGCGGCTGCGCTGATCGCCGGCGGGGTGTTGATTCTCTATATCGAGAAACGCGCCTATCAACCGCGCTACGAAAAGCTGGAGGATATGTCTTGGCGCGAAGCGCTGTCGGTCGGCTTCGCGCAATCGCTCGCGATGTTTCCCGGCGTCTCGCGCGCCGGCGCCACTATCATGGGCGGCTTGATTTTCGGCCTGTCGCGCAAGGCAGCGACCGAGTTTTCATTCTTCCTCGCCATCCCCACCATGTTGGCGGCGACGGTGTACGACGTATACAAGAATTGGGCATTGCTGCGGATGGATGATCTGCCGGTGTTCGCGGTTGGTTTTGTCGCCGCCTTCATCGCCGCGATGCTAACGGTGAAGGGGTTGCTGAAATTCGTCTCCAGCCACACCTTCGTTCCCTTCGCCTGGTATCGCATCGTGTTCGGCGGAGTGGTGCTGGTCACTTACTACTTGGGCATTGTGAATTGGTCGCATCCGTAAAGCGGGGCAGGTGATGCGGGCGAGGCATGCCTCGCCCCTACAGATGACGTTCAAGCCGGTATCTTCGCACCCTGCTGCACAAAATGCGCGATGTGCGAGAGCAGCTCTTCTTCCTGATAGGGTTTGCCCAGATACACGTTCACCCCGAGTTCGCGCGCGTAGTTGCGGTGTTTCTCGGCGGTGCGCGAGGTGATCATGATAATGGGGATGCCGGCGGTGGTGGCGTCGCCGCGCACATTTTTGGTCAGCTCGAAGCCATCCATGCGCGGCATTTCGATGTCCACCAGCATTACCGCCGGGCGGTATTCTTGCAGCTGCTGCAGCGCATCCACGCCGTCTTTGGCGGTCACCACTTGGTAACCCTCTTTCGACAGCAGGCGGCCGGTAATTTTGCGCACGGTGAGTGAATCGTCCACCACCATGATGACCGGTGCCGTGATCAGCTCCTCTCGTTTAACCGCGATGGTGGGCTGCCCTGCTGCTGCGTGAGGCGTCTCGCGGTGCGCGAGTTGCACCGGGTTAATGATGAGCATGATTTCGCCGTTACCCAGCACCGTGGCGCCGGAAATGCCGGAAACACGCGCCAATTGCGGCCCGATGTTTTTAACCACGACCTCTTGATTACCCTGCAACGCATCGACATGCACTGCCACGCGGTGCGTACCACTGCGCAGCAGGATCACTGAAGAATAATGCTTGGCCTCCGGGGTGGCCTCCAGGTTACCCAACAAGCGCGGCAAATAATACAGCGGGTAGGTGTTGCCTAGCCAATCGACCTGTCCGGCCTGATAGATCTCGGCCAGCTTGGCAGGTTTCACTTCCTGCACTTGCTCTACCATCGAGGATGGCAGCGCGAATTGGTTTTCCCCTGCGCTCACTGTCACCACCTGCGTTACCGCCAAGGTGAGCGGCAAATAAATGGTGAAGGTCGTGCCCCGACCTTTTTCGGAATCGACTTCGATCCGGCCCCCGAGCGCGGCGATTTCATTACGTACCACGTCCATGCCGACGCCACGGCCCGATACTTGTGTGACTTCGGATGCGGTGGAAAAACCCGCTTGAAAAATCAATTCCGTTAGTTTCGCGGCGGGGATGTCATCATTCGCGCCGATCAACCCCTGCTCCACCGCCTTGGCGCGCACGCGATCAAGGTCGATGCCGCCGCCATCGTCACGAATGATCAGCGCCACCTCGTTGCCCTCTTGGCGCGCCCGCAGTTCAATGCCGCCAATCTCGGCCTTGCCCGCGATTTCGCGGTCGTGATCAGTTTCAATGCCGTGCGCTACGGCATTGCGCAACAGATGCTCGAACGGTGCGGTCATTTTTTCCAGCACCGAGCGATCGAGCTCAACACTCTCGCCTTCGATTTTGAGCACGGCTTTCTTGCCCACGTCTTTTGCCGTCTGGCGCACGATGCGGTGTAGCCGCTCGGTGACGTTTGACAAGGGCACCATGCGAATGCGCATCAAGCCTTGCTGCAATTCGCGATTGAGCCGGCCTTGCGCGACCAGGGCCGCTTCGGCTTCATCCAGATTTTTCAATAAAGTCTGTTGCACTGTGGCAACGTCATTCACGCTCTCCGCCATCATCCGTGTGATTTCCTGCAAGCGGGTAAAGCGGTCGAATTCGAGCGGATCGAATTGCGTTTCCTGTGCTGCCGATATACGCGATTGCATTTGCGATTCGGCCTGAATCTCCACTTCACGCAATTGATTGCGCAGGCGGATCACGTTTTCGGTCAGGTCTTTGAGCGATTGTTTGAAGTGCAGCATCTCGCCTTCGATGCGCGAGCGTGTGATGCTCACCTCGCCTGCTTCATTCACCAAGCGATCCACGGTATCGGCGCGTACGCGCAACACGGCGCGGGCAGCGGCCTGTTCCATCTCGGCCAGGATGTCGGCTTGAGGCAAGGTGGCTTTGGCTTGCATGCCCAGCACCACGGGCGCAACCGGCGCGATCGCTTCGACGCTCTCGCCCTTGATCAATGCCTCGTGCAAATCGCCGACCGCATCGAAATAATTATCCAGATCATCGAACGATTCGTTGGCTGGCGCCCCGCCATCCAGCATGGTCTCGACGCGTGTCTCCATGTGGTGGGTGAGTTCGCCTAAGCGCATGGCGCCCGCCATGCGCGCGGAGCCTTTGAGCGTATGCAGCGCGCGTTGTAGCGCCTGCGAGGCATCGGTTTGCGTCGGCTTATCACGCCAAGCGCGCAACTGGGTTCCGATGAATGGCATCAATTCCTGCGCCTCTTCCAAGAATACGGGCAGGAGCTGTTCATCCACGTCGTCTTTAATGCTGCTGTCGATTTCGATCGCGTCAGGTTTTTCTCGCATCGGTACGACCCTCAAAGTGGGTGGCGCGGGTTTCGCGGGCACCGGGGTGGAAACGACCTCATTCACCACGGCCTCAGTCGGCGGCGTGGTGGGGGGGGCTGCAATAGGTGCTTCGGGTGTTGGCTCGGTTTCAGGCGGGGCGGCTTGCGCTTCTAACGCCTCCAGCTCCGCAAACTCGCGCGCGTAGCGTGCATCGGCCACCATTTGCTTGAGGCGGTCGACCATAAAGCCGGCAGCCAGCGGCGCTTCGCGGCTTTGAATCGCGGCCACCATGCCTTTCAGGCTTACCACTGCGTCTTGCATCACTTGCAGCGCGCTCGCGCCCAGGCTGCGCGGGTTGTGCATCACGTCCATAAACCATTGTTCTAATGCGTGCGCGAGATCGGCGGTCGAGGTAAAGCCGACGGTGCTGGAAATACCTGCCAGGGTGTGCGCGGCACGCATGTAGTCATAATCGACCGGGTGCGCTGGGTTCGCCTGAATTCGGGCAAGCCCGCTATCCAAGCTAGCGATGTGCGTCGTCGCTTCGTCCAGGAAAAGTTGATATAGCCCAGCGCTAATGCTGCTGTCGCCGATTTGGATTTCTTCCGGCTCGGCGGGTATTTCCAGGGGGGGGGCGGGTTCGTCGATCACGGCCGAAGCGGCTTGGATTGCATCGAGTGTGATCAGGTCGGGCTCGAGCGCCGCTTCGGGTTCGAGCTCAACCAGTTCTAAGAAAAATTCTTCTTCGGCAGGCGCCTCAAGGATGATTTCCGTTTCCGCCGGCGCATCCATTGCAGGTGAGGAAACGTCGACGTCGGTGACAACCGCCGGCTCCATAGCGGCCTGACGCGAGGCGATTAAGGCCTCGCGTCGGGCCGACAAATCAAAAGGGCCGGAGGGGTCCTCCCGCAGGGCCGCTGCCGTAGCAAGAAGGTCGGTGGCATTCACTTCCACCGTTCCATCACGATTTAAGATTTCGACCCAGCCTGCAAACGCGTCATGCGCTTGCTGAATCATGTCGAGCAATTCCGGTGTGGCGTCTTTTTCCTCTTCTAGCCAACGATTCATGGTTTGTTCAATGCCCCATGCTACTTCGCCCAACTCCTTCAGGCCCACCATGCGGCCGGAGCCTTTTAGGGTATGGAAGCCACGGCGGATCGTGATCAGGGCATCGTGATCGTGGGGGCGGCGGCGCATGATGCCAAGGTGTTCGCGCACCGTGGCGAGTACCTCCCCGGCCTCTTCAAGATAGGTTTCGAGTAACTCGCGGTCGACCACTTCCTTGCTGGCTTCGATCAAACGCGCGGTTTCAGCCGAGGGTGCAACGGCCGCCACTTTGGGCGCGGTCAACGCCGCAACTGCCGCGCCAACTGCGGCAGCGGGCGTATCCCCGGCTTGCTCCAACGCGGACAGCGCCTGGGAGGCGCGCTCCTTCAGCATCGCATCGTCGATCAGGTCGGCGTCTTGCGCCAAAGCAGAGAGTTGGTTGCGCAATTCAGCGCGATGCTCCACCGTGGGCGCGTTATTCCAGGTTTCAAACAAGGCTTGTGCGTGACGCTTCTGCTCTTCGACGCCTGACTCGACGCTGGCAGACGGCCGCTCAATCGGTGCCGGCGCCGCTTCCACTTCCTCGGTCACATCACTGTCGCGCACATCGCTGTTTTTGATGCCGGGGAAAGTTTTGATCACCGGCGCGATGATGTTGAATGCGTCGTTGCGGCCGTGCTGCACCGCTTCGATGTAGAAGCCGAGACTGCTCAAGCCCTCTGCCACCAACTCCAGATCGCGCTGTTCGGGCTGATAATTCGCGTCGGCGAATTTGTCGATTATGTGCTGGCAGGCATTGAGCAAATCGGCCGCGCGCTCCAATTCCAGAATCTGCAATGCGCCGAAAACCTGCCGGATATACGAGGTGAGGCTAGGGATATCGGCACGCTTGCTGTGATCGCGGAAAAAGGCGTCAAGCACTTGCTCAATGTGGCGCAAATTGGTTTGGATCTCGGTGCCGACTTGGTTCAGCAGCAGCTTTTCCTGCGCCTTGCGCGAAATTTCATCGAGCAGCGGCACTTGTTCAATATCGTCGGTGGATTGACCGAGCAGGCTGGCCTGTAAACGGCGGCCTTGCACGTCAGCTTGGCGCGCGAATTCGGGGGTAAGCCGCGCATAGTTTGCCACCGCGTTCTCGGTGAGCATCAAAGCGGTGGCCATTTCCATCGAGACCACTTCCGACACTTCGCCGCTCGCCGCTAACTCATCCGCGCCGCTGGCGATTTTTTCAACCAACTCAGACAAGGGCTCGAAGCCAAGAGCTTGGCTTTTGCTCAGCGCACGCCGCGTATGGTCCTGGAAAATCTTGAGGATATCTTTGTTGCCGGCGCTGAATTTGAGCCACGCTTCTTTTGCCGCGCCCACCAAATCGGCCAGCTCGCGCAGAATGGGCTTGGCTTTCTCCAGCGCCTGATCGGCGGGGCCGGAGGCAGCTTGCTCCGGCAAATAGCTTTCTAGCTCAAACGCTTGTTTGACACTCATTAAGCGTGGCGTGGCGGGCTTAGCGCTGGCAACGTAATACAGCACGTCGCGATTGAGTTTCTCAGCCACCTTGGTGGAATTTTCTGCGAGGCGGCGGATTTGCTGATCGATGCGGCCGCACAAACTTTTGACGTTGAAGTTAGCCGGCAGGCCGCCTTCGAGCAAGCCCTCTACGAATGCCGCCGCGCTCCAGATAAAGGTGCGTGCAGCAGCTTGGGTTTGGCTCGATTCAATCGCCGCCAAGGCATCACGCATCGCGGCGAGTCCTGCGCGATCATTCGGGTTGCGCAGGTAACCGAGCAAACCTTTTTGATACTGGGTACGCAAGGTCCGCACATAGCGCGGCAAGTCGGCCTCCGCCACAGGAAGCGGGGCGTCCGATTTCGGCGCACGCACGGCAAGATCGGGGAAGAATAGATCACTCTCCGAAACACGCTCGACTTTGCGCGCAGTCAGCAATTTGTTGAAGGCCGGAAAAAGTTTCAGCGGCACATCCGGCGCGCCACCCATCAGCTCATCCAAATATTTCGAGATGGTGTTGAAGCCTTGATCGAGCAGATCAAGCGTATCGGCGGTGGGTTCGACTTCGCGTGCTTCGAGCGCGGCCATGAAGCGCTCCACCTCTTCGGCAAAGCGCGCCAGACCGTCCAAGCCCACCATTTGAATTGCGCCTTTCACCTGATGTAGGTGTGGCTGCGCAAAACGCAGGGGGGTGGTGTCGCCGATATTCGCCGCGAAGTGGGCGAGCTGTTCCTTGGCCTTGTGCAAGGCCGTGTCGATCTCCCCTTTGACCCAGGTCAGGGGACCAATGTCGAATTCGGTCAGGCTCATAAATTAGGAAAGTTTAAAGCCGGCGACTGAACCCTTCAGATCCGCCGCCAGGTTGGCGAGCTGACCGATGGACACGGCGGTGCGCTTCGTACCGTCTGTGGTTTGAGTAGTAATGTTTTGAATGTCTTGCATGTTTTTTGCCACGGTTTGCGCTACCTCGGTTTGCGCTTGCGTGGTTTCGGAGATGCTTTGAATCAGGCCGGCGAGTTCTTGTGACACGCGGCCGATCTCGGATAGCGCTTGGCCTGCGGCGTCGGATAGTTTCGCGCCCTCGACCACACCCTGGGTGCTTTTTTCCATAGCGGCCACGGCGTCGTGCGTGTCCGTTTGAATCGTTTTCACAATCGCGCCGATCTGTTTGGTTGCCTCGCCGGAGCGTTCCGCTAAGCGCTGCACCTCTTCCGCTACCACCGTGAAGCCGCGACCTGCTTCACCCGCCGATGCCGCTTGAATCGCCGCGTTCAAAGCCAGAATGTTGGTCTGCTCGGTAATGTCTGAAATCAATTCCACAATCTCGGAAATTTCTTGCGAAGATTCGCCCAGGCGCTTAATTCGTTTTGCGGTCTCTTGGATTTGCTCGCGAATCTCGTTCATGCCGGAGATGGAGTCTTGCACCGCCGACTGGCCTTTTTCCGCCGCATCTAGCGATATTTGCGCCACGCGTGCGGACTCTACGGCTGTTGCCGACACGTCGTTGATGGAACCCGCCATTTTCAACACCGAGGCCGAAGTTTCTTCAATCTCTTTCGACTGGCGCTGGGCGGCGTCGAGGAGTTGCGCGGTAATCGCCTGCGCTTGTTGCGACGCGGTGGTCACCTGCTCGGTCGCTTTATTGATCTCAGCCACCAGGATGCGCAGCTCGTCAATCGTGTAGTTGATGGAGTCGGCAATGGCGCCGGTGATGTCTTCGGTCACCGAGGCTTTCACCGTCAGATCGCCTTCCGCCAAATCGCCCATTTCATTCAGAAGCCGTAGAATCGCTTCCTGGTTACGCTTGTTTTCTTCTTCACTACGCACCGCGCGTTGGCGCGCATCGTTAATAATGGACATGGCCAAGAGCACGGCACTCGCCAGCGCAAGTAGCCCAAATACCACAGCAAACCAGCCGCTGAATAAACCCAGCTTTTCATAATCTGCGGTGAGCTTTTCGGTACCCGCCAACATGGGGTCGGACGCATCGAAAATCGCGCGGCTGGCGGCCTTGGCGTTTACCAGATTTTGCATGTTTTGCAGAATGTCATTCACGTTGACGTCGAATGCTTTGAACACGTCGCTCAACTCATTGAGTTTTTCTTTGATGTCGGCATCTTTCACGGCGGTCAAACGCAAGTCTTCGCTGCCGACGATAAGGCCATTCAGGGTGTCGCGGAAAGCGCTGGCGTCTTTACCCAGCAAGAACGCGACTTCGGGGTCTATCACGTCGGAAGAGAGCAGGTTGTTGGCGTTTTTTGCCATGCGCTGCGTCAACATCACTTGGTCGGACGCGATGGATACGTCACGCTGCGGAATACCCGCTTGCACCATGAGTGAGACGACTTGCTGCGATAGTTCCAACATCTGCACGTTGGCGGCGTTGATCGCTGCCACGCTTTGGTTCAATTTTTCCAAGCTTTGCTGCTGAGTCAAGATCGCGGATGTTTCTTTCGACATCTTGCCCCATTGTTTGTTGAGGTCGGTCAAAATAACTTGCGCGGAAGAGGGTGAATCGCTGGTGAGGCGTTTCAAGTTTACGTCGAATTTTGTTTTACCGTCCCGCAGTTGTTTGAAGGCCTCTTTGTTACCCAACACCGCCTGCTGCGAACCTTTCGCGATGCGCTGCGATAACATCTGCATCTCGGTCGCGGTTCCCACAAAATCCGCCTTGCGGTTTACTTGGTAGTTGCTGTAACCCATCAAAGAACCGGTCAAGATCACGCAGATCAAGGTGGCTATCGCGGTGTAGGCAATTTGCTTTTCCGGGGCTAGGTGGCCAATCAGGGGGATTTGCGCCGACTCTTTGCCGGATAGCTTGCGCAGCCCATTCATGATGAGCGTGGTATGTAGCACGCCGGTAGCGCCGCTACTCTTCGATTTTTTGTCTTTCTTCGGGAGCTTGAAGAATGCCATGGTCTTCTCCGTTCCTAGCCTTTAGGCTGTTTGCTTATGCAACTGATTCGGGCGCGGTTAAGCGCCCACATTCAAGAAATCGGGGTGGCCGATCAACCCCGCCATATTGAGCTCTTTCCAAATATTGCCATCTTGATCAATGTATTCGGCGGCAATCCACGGCGGCAAGTTGCTCGCATCACCGAGCTGAAATTGATCCGGGTTTTTCAGCCCCAACATATGATGCACGATGATGCCTGCATTGACGTGATACTTGCCATTTGCCAGTAGTAGTCGGCTATCGATGTTGGCGAGGGTCGGCTCGCCTCCCAAGAAATCGGAAAAATCCACCGCGCTATACAGCACGCCCCGCACATTCGCTACGCCGGCAAACCAGCGCCGTGTCAACGGCACCTGTAACAAAGGCGGCAGCGGGGTTACTTCGCCCACATCGGGCAAATTCACCAACCATTTTTCTTTTCCCACCTGCACGCCCATTTTGGAGGCGGCCTGCTTGGCCGCGCCGGATTGCGCTTCCTTGAGCCGGGCGACAACGCCCTCTTGAAATGCTCGCAGGCTAACTTTTTTGGCCATTGCTCGTCGGTCGTTTAATTTAACCTAATGCGGCGATTTTACGCAGCAACTCGTCTTTGTTGACGGGCTTGACCACGTAATCGCGGGCGCCTTGGCGCATGCCCCAAACTTTGTCGGTTTCCTGACCCTTGGAGGTGCACATGATGACCGGGATGTTCTTCGTCTCTTCGGCCTTGGTAATGGCGCGCGTAGCCTGAAATCCATTCAAGCCCGGCATTACCACGTCCATGAGAATCAAATCCGGCTTGAGTTGTTTGGCTTTTTCCATGGCGTCTTCACCGCTCTCCGCCATCACGACTTGATAGCCTTCTTTGGTAAGTAACTCACCCAGGAAGTGGCGTTCGGTGGGCGAATCGTCCACCACCATGATTTTGCTAATAGGCATTTTTTAAATTCCCTGTATCAATTACGCTGCTTTGCGTGTGAGCACATGCTTTTTCACCGCTTGCAGCAAACTTTCTTTGGTAAATGGCTTGGTCAGATATTCATCTGAACCCACCATGCGTCCGCGTACGCGATCAAACAGGCCATCTTTGCTCGACAGCATAATGACCGGCGTATCGCGAAAACGCTGGTTTTTCTTGATCAGCATGCAGGTCTGGTAGCCATCCAGGCGCGGCATCATGATATCGACAAAAATCACGTCCGGCTGGTGGTCGGTAATTTTGGACATAGCATCGAAACCGTCCTCCGCCAAAATGACCTCGCAACCCGATTGCACGAGAAATATCTCGGCGCTACGACGAATCGTATTGCTATCGTCGATCACCATGACCTTAATGCCCGCTAGATTATTTTGCTCCGACACGTCACCTCCACACCATACCTGTCTGGCCGTTCTGAACCACGGCATTTTGGGTATTGTATAATAAAATCAATTAAGGTAAAGGTTATTTCTCAGAAACTACCCGAAGTTACGCGCCTAACCGTCAGGCTTTCGAGCGTTTGCCCTTAGCACATTGGCAATATCCATGCCAAAAGCGTTTAGATGCGCGAAATTCTCGTCGAACCTAGAATATCGGCTGTTTGTCGGAAATCTTAATAAGGGGTGTCGGTAGGGTATTCACTCTATTCCCGTCGGAGGCGCTGAAGTTTCAACGCCCCAGCGGAATTGCGATGCTTAGATCTCGATCAGCTCAAAATCTTCCTTGCGCGCGCCACAGTCCGGACAGGTCCAGTTGGGCGGGACATCTTCCCAGCGCGTGCCGGGGGCGATGCCTTCTGCCGGCAGGCCTTTTTCTTCTTCGTAGATAAAGCCGCAAATCAAGCACATATAGTTTTTCATGGGAAGCATGGGGGGTTTGGTTTAAAATTGCATTTTACCTGCGCAGACCGGCCTAAGGCCAATCCGGCGTCACCAAGCACTCGAACCCCATGGCCGACACCCCCCCTATTGTTCTCGCCTTCGCCGCCAGCGACCCGACCGGAGGCGCTGGCATTCAAGCTGATTTACTGACCATTGCCGCCATGGGCTGCCATCCTTTGTCCGTTATCACCGCGATCACGGTCCAAGATAGCCTGGGCGTGGACGACATCTTCGCGCTGGATGCGGAATGGGTCGCCGATCAGGCGCGCGCCGTGCTGGAAGATATGCCGGTAGCCGCATTTAAAATCGGCATGTTGGGCAGCGTAGAGACGATTGCGGCCATAGCCGCGATCGTGTCCGATTACCCCGATATTCCGCTGATACTGGACCCGGTGCTGTCTTCCGGACGTGGCGATGAGCTGGCATCCGAAAACATGATTGCTGCACTGAGCGATATGTTGATCCCGCAGACCACGCTGCTTACGCCGAATAGCCTGGAAGCCCGGCGCTTGGCACAAGATGACGGTAACGAGGAAGATGAGCCTGACCTTGCGGAATGTGCATCGCGCATCCTCAGCATGGGTTGTGGATTCGTGCTGATTACTGGTACGCACGAAAATACACCGCAAGTAGTGAACACCCTGTATGGCGTCGATGGGGTGCTGGCGAGCAACCTCTGGCCGCGGCTGCCGGGCAGTTTTCATGGTTCGGGTTGTACCCTGGCTTCCGCTGCTGCTGCTGCCATCGCGCAGGGACTCGACATCCTCGACGCGGTTAAGGACGCGCAGGATTTCACCTGGCACGCCTTGCAAGCAGGTTTCCGCCCCGGCATGGGGCAGTACATTCCCGATCGCCTGTTTTGGGCGCGCGAGTCAGATGAAGCCGGCCATTAAAGGGCTGTACGCCATCACACCCGAAACCGGGGATACCGCGCAATTATTGGTTAAAACACGCGCCGCCTTGCGTGGCGGCGCACAGCTTGTGCAGTACCGCAGCAAATCCACCGATATCGCCCTCAAGCATGAACAGGCCGCCGAGTTGCTGGAACTCTGCCGCGACTTTCATGTGCCGCTG
The DNA here is from genome assembly GCA_030681095.1 of Burkholderiales bacterium. GTDB lineage: Bacteria > Pseudomonadota > Gammaproteobacteria > Burkholderiales > Thiobacteraceae > RBG-16-58-11. Next base: position 1,794 of record JAUXTZ010000118.1, on the reverse strand, counting down.
ATCGTGAATGACGATGTGCGCTTGGCCGCACTTATTGATGCCGATGGTGTGCATGTGGGTGAAGACGATGCGCGTTTGATTGAGGCGCGCATCAATCTGGGGCCGGATAAAATCATCGGCGTGTCGTGCTATCAAGACCTCGCACGAGCCGAGCAATTCGAGGCGGAAGGCGCGGATTATGTCGCTTTCGGCAGCTTCTATCCCTCGCCCACCAAACCTGGGGCGCGGCCCTGTCCCTTGAGTTTGCTTACTGAGGCGAAGGCCAAACTGCATCTGCCGGTGGTGGCGATTGGCGGCATCACGCCAGACAACGCGCAGCCCTTGATCGATGCCGGTGCTGATGCGATTGCCGTTATCTCCGCGCTGTTTGATGCGCCGGATGTTGAAGCCAGCGCCCAAGCATTTGCTAACTTATTCGCAACACGTCATTAAGAGAGAGCCTGCATGACTTCACGCAACGATCAACTGTTCCAGCGTTCGCAACAACTCATCCCCGGCGGCGTGAATTCGCCGGTGCGCGCCTTCCGCTCAGTCGGCGGTACGCCGTGCTTCATCAAGCGTGGACTCGGGCCACATGTGTGGGACGAGGACGACAAACGCTATGTCGATTACGTCGGCTCGTGGGGGCCGATGATCGCCGGGCACGCCCACCCGGAGGTGGTGCGCGCCGTGCAGGAAACTGCTGCATTGGGACTTTCGTTTGGCGCCCCCACCGCGCGCGAATTGGAGATGGCCGAACTATTGATTCGGCTGGTGCCGAGCATGGAAGAAGTGCGCTTGGTATCATCCGGCACTGAAGCCACCATGAGCGCGATTCGCCTCGCGCGCGGCTACACAGGGCGCAGCCGCATTGTTAAATTCGAAGGCTGCTATCACGGTCATGCCGATGCCTTGCTGGTCAAAGCCGGCTCGGGCGCGCTGACTTTCGGCCAACCCAGCTCCGCCGGTGTGCCGCCCGAAGTGGCGGCACATACGCTGACGCTGTCCTACAACGACAGTGCTGGCGTGGAAGCGCTCTTTTCCCAAATCGGCAGCGACATCGCGGCGGTCATCGTCGAGCCGGTGGCCGGCAATATGAATTTGATCGCGCCCTTGCCCGGTTTCTTGGAAACCTTGCGTACGCAATGTACTAAGCACGGTGCAGTATTAATCTTTGATGAAGTGATGACTGGGTTTCGCGTTGGTTTGCAAAGCGCGCAAGGTCTTTACCACATCGACCCCGACCTCACCACGCTGGGCAAAGTGATCGGCGGCGGGCTGCCGGTCGGCGCATTTGGCGGCAAGCGCGCCATCATGGAAAAACTCGCGCCGAACGGCCCGGTGTATCAAGCCGGTACGCTCTCCGGCAACCCGGTGGCGGTGGCGGCGGGCATGGCCACGTTGAAGCAGGTGCAGCAGCCGGGCTTTTACGCGCAATTAACTGCGCGCACCCAAGCCTTTGTAGAAGGCTTAAGCGCCGCTGCCAAGGCGCAGGGCATCGCCTTCTGCGCGCAATCCATCGGAGGCATGTTCGGCCTGTATTTCAGCGCCACGCCACCCACCAGCTACGCCGAAGTGATGCAGTGCGACAAGGAAGCGTTCAACCACTTCTTCCACGCAATGTTGAATGAGGGCGTGTATCTCGCACCCTCGGCGTATGAAGCGGGATTTGTTTCGGCTGCGCACACCGAAGCGGAGATTCAGTTCACGCTGGATGCGGCAACCCGCGTATTCGCGAGCATGCGCGCCAAATAAAAAAGGGAGGCGCGATGCCTCCCTTTTTTCTACAACTGTTTTGTTACTTACTTCAGGCCG
>JAUXTZ010000117.1 GCA_030681095.1 Burkholderiales bacterium | reverse complement strand
AAGCAGGCCCTGCTGCATTTTGCTAGCCGCCGCGCGCTGGATATTGAAGGTTTGGGGGATAAATTGGTCGAACAGTTGGTGGATAGCGGTCTCGTTCACACCCCGGCCGATATCTACCCCCTCGATATGCAAGCGCTGGTGAATTTGGAGCGTATGGCGGACAAGTCAGCGTCGAATATTTTGGCCGCGATTGAGCACAGCAAGCAGACCACGCTGGAACGCTTCATCTACGCGCTGGGCATCCGCAATGTGGGCGAAGCCACGGCCAAAGCGTTGGCGCGTTACTTTGGCTCACTCGACAGCTTGCTGGATACCGACCAAGCGCAATTGACTGAAGTGTCGGACATTGGCCCGATCGTGGCCGAGAGCATCGCACAATTTTTTGCTGAGCCGCACAACCGGGAAGTCATCGAAAACTTGCGCGCCGCCGGCGTGAGCTGGTCCGAAGGCAAGGGTAAGCAGGCGATGGCACAAACCCTGATCACCGGCAAAACGTTTGTGCTAACGGGTACCTTGCCTGCACTATCGCGCGAGCAAGCTAAGGAAATGATCGAGGCCGTAGGCGGCAAGATAGTCGGCAGCGTATCGAAAAAGACCGACTATGTCGTAGTGGGCAGTGACGCCGGCAGCAAGCTGGCCAAGGCGCAAGAACTGGGCGTGCCTTTACTGGATGAGGATGGCCTGCGCGGATTATTGGATCAAGCATAGTCATTAATCTTCCATCTATTTCTGGCATCAAATACTGCTAAAATCCAGCGCCATTCAAGGAGCGATCCAAATCATGACGAAAAAAATCCGCAAAGCCGTGTTTCCGGTAGCCGGGATGGGCACGCGCTTTTTGCCCGCGACCAAGGCCAGCCCGAAGGAGATGCTGCCGATCGTGGATAAACCGTTGATTCAATATGCAGTGGAGGAGGCGATCGCCGCAGGGATCACCGAAATGATTTTCGTCACCGGGCGCAATAAACGCGCCATCGAAGACCATTTTGACAAAGCCTATGAACTAGAAGCGGAGTTAGTGGCGCGGGGTAAAGAAAATATCTTGGAGCAGTTACGCAGCATCCTGCCGTCCAATGTCACCTGCGTCTATACCCGCCAGGCGGAAGCCTTAGGGCTAGGGCATGCAGTGCTGTGCGCCGCTTCAGTGGTGGGCGACGAACCGTTCGCGGTGATCTTGGCCGATGACTTGATCGATGGCAACCCGCCAGCGCTGAAACAGATGATGGCTTTGCACGAGGAGCACGCCAGTTCGGTGTTGGGGGTGGAAAATGTGCCGCGTGCGAATACTGGCGCCTACGGTATTGTGGATAGCCACGCGGTCTCCGATCGCGTGCATCGCGTAACCGGCATCGTGGAAAAACCTAAACCAGAGGCGGCGCCGTCTACCCTGGCGGTAGTTGGGCGCTACATCCTGACGCCGCGTATATTTCGCATGTTGGAGCAGGTGAAGCCCGGCGCCGGGGGCGAAATCCAGCTCACCGACGGCATCGCCGCACTGATTGAATATGAGGCGATTTTTGCCTATCAGTTTGACGGAATACGCTACGATTGCGGCAGTAAAATGGGTTACCTGCAAGCGACAATGGGCTATGCTTTAAAACACCCCGAGATCGGTGAACAATTCCGGGAATATCTGACGTCGCTGCATTGCGATGTACCGCAACGCTGAACCTGAAGGAGCGTCGCTATGGCTAACAAACTGATGATTGTGATGGTGAACACCGATCCCAAGAATAGTGCGGAATTAGGCGCGCCATTTTTTCAAGCCACGGTGGCGGCAGCGATGGAATATGAAGTCGAAGTGATTTTGACGGCGGGCTCGGGCGAGTTGGCGATACGCGGCGTGGCCGAAAAATTGTATGTAAAAGAGGGCTCAGGCAAAAGCGTGTACGACTATATCAAGGACGCGCACGAGGCCGGCGTGAAATTCAAGGTGTGCACGCCGACCCTGGAGCTGTGGGGCGAAAATCTCATCCCGGAAATCGAGGAAACGGTGGGTGGCTCCTATGTCATTCAGCAGGCGATGGACGATAACACCGTGACGTTTACTTACTGATCACTGCATGCATACTCGCGAACAGGCATTAGAAATTCTACATTCGGCAGAGCGGCTTTGCTCCGCCGAATTCGTATCCGACTCGGTGTCGCGCGTGGCGCAAGAAATTACCGCCCAGCTCAGCGAGCGCTATCCCCTCGTGCTGTCGGTGATGGGTGGCGCGATTGTCTTCGCCGGCCAATTGTTGCCGCAACTGCGCTTTCCGCTTGATCTTGATTACATTCACGCCACGCGTTACCGCAACAGCACGCAGGGCCAGGATATTGCCTGGAAGGTGATGCCGAAGGAAGATGTGAAAGGCCGCGTGGTGTTGGTAATAGACGACATCCTGGACGAGGGCCATACACTGGCGGCGGTGCGCGACAAGTTGTTACAGCTGGGCGCTGCGGAAATTTATTGCGCCGTGCTGGCGGATAAGGAAATCGACCAAGCCAAACCGATTCAGGCCGACTACGTCGGCTTGCATCTCCCCAATCGCTATGTATTCGGCTGCGGTATGGATGTACATGGCATGTGGCGCAACTTGCCGGAAATCTATGCATTGAAGGAATGAACACGCCTGCAGGCGCTGGGGCAATATGTTAAAGTTCATCATCGCAACCACGAATAAATACGAATGAACACCCATGTAAAACGTATAGGTTTTTTAGTGTTTATTCGTACCCCGGTGGATAGGCTACGCGCTGGTTTTACAGTGTTTTTATAATCATTCCTTAAGACAAACCCTATGCTCTCAATTATCGGCGGCTCCGGCCTGACCCAACTCGCCAACCTCGAAATCACCCATCGCCAAGTGATCCGCACGCCCTTCGGCGAGCCCTCCGGCGCGCTGACCATGGGTCGGCTTTCGAATGAGGAAATTATTTTTTTGGCGCGACACGGTTACGGCCATACCATCCCACCCCACGAAGTGAATTACCGCGCCAATATTTGGGCGATCCATTCGCGCGGCGTCAAAGATCTGGTGTCGGTGGCCTCGGTCGGGGGCATTCATGCGGATTTGAAGCCGGGCACGATTGTGATACCGGATCAAATCATCGATTATACCCATGGCCGAAAAACTACGTTTCGCGAAGGCAAAGATAAACCGGTGGTGCACATGGATTTCACCGAACCGTATTGTCAAAAAATGCGCGAGCTTTGTTTACGCGCAGCGAAGGCGGCGGGCGAGGCCTGTATTGATGGCGGCGTTTATGCGGCGGTGCAGGGGCCGCGCTTGGAATCGAAAGCCGAGATCAATCGCTTGGAGCGCGACGGCGCCACCATGGTGGGCATGACCGGCATGCCGGAAGCTGGGCTCGCCAAGGAAATCGGGCTGTGTTACGCCACGATCGGCGTGGTGGCGAATTTTGCTGCAGGCCGCGGCTCGAGCAAGGACGCAGTCCATTACGATGAAGTCGAAGCGGTGTTGAAGCAATCCATGCAGCGTGTGCGCAACATCCTCGAGCATTTGGTTGCCTTGCACGCGAGTTAGGCCATGAGCGTCAGAGAAATTCTCCGTATGGGCGACCCCCGTCTGCTGCGGGTCGCGGAATTAGTAGATCGCTTCGATACACCAGAACTTCACGCGCTGATTCAAGACATGCGCGATACCATGGCGGCAGAGAATGGTGCGGGGCTTGCCGCACCGCAAATCGGCGTCAATCAGCAACTGGTGATCTTCGGCGTGGAGCACAACCCGCGCTATCCCGATGCCGAACAAGTGCCGTTCACGATTCTGCTCAATCCCACGCTATATAAATTGGATGGGGAGATGGAAGATGGCTGGGAAGGCTGTCTTTCCGTACCGGGCATGCGCGGTGTCGTGCCGCGTTTCAAGCGCTTGCGCTATACCGGTGTGGATGCCGCGGGCAACCCCATCGACCGCACGGTGGAAGGTTTCCACGCGCGGGTGGTGCAGCACGAGTGCGATCATCTGTATGGCGTGCTGTATCCGATGCGCATGAAAGACATGCGCCAATTTGGTTTCACGGATGTGCTCTTCCCCGATCAGGATATGCCTAACGACTGATTTCCCCACATTTATAATCAATTCAAAGCTTAAGAAGCGTTAAAGCTGACCGATAATGTTCTAAACTACGGCCTGCGATGTAATTCTAGATATATATTCAATTGATAAATAAGGTTAATTAATGGTTTCCAGCAGCAAACAGCCGGTCGACGTGCTGTTTATCAACCCCGGCAATCGCCGTGCGGTCTATCAAAAGTTGGGAGATGATTTCTCAGCTATCGAGCCACCCTCGCTCGCTGGCTTATTCGCGACCTATGTCCGCAACAAAGGCTTAAGCGTGGCCATCGTCGATGCGCCGGCGTACAACCTCAGTCCGGAGGAAGCCGCGCAACAAGTGGCCGATCAATACGATCCGGTGTTGATCGCCATGGTGGTGTATGGCTTCCAGCCCTCGGCCTCGACCCAGAATATGCCCGCCGCCAGCGAAACTTGCCGTGCGTTGAAAGCGATCGATCCGAACTACAAGATCCTCATGACCGGCACGCACCCCGCCGCGCTGCCCGAGCGCACGATGCGCGAAGAAGCGTGCGACTACGTGTGCGACCGCGAAGGCCCGGAAACTATTCTGAAAACTGTGCAAGCCTTGAAGGCTGCGGAAGGGTCGCTGCGCAGCAGCGGGGCACCCACCGGCGTACCCCTTGCGGGTGCTGCGAAAACACCCAAGCTCAACGACATTCCTAGCCTTTGGTATCGGGTTGGTGACGTGATCATGAATAACCCCCCAGCGCCGCTGATGGATGACCTAGATACTGAGATGCCGAGCGTGGCGTGGGATTTGCTGCCGATGGATCAATATCGCGCGCACAACTGGCATTGCTTTGAACATATCGCCCAACGCCAGCCCTATGTGTCGCTGCATACCAGCCTCGGTTGCCCATACAAATGCTCGTTCTGCTGCATCAATGCACCCTTCGGCAAGCCGTCGTATCGCATGTGGTCACCCGACACGGTAATTAAAGAAATTGACGAGTTGGTGAATAAATATGGTGTGAAAAACATCAAGTTCGTGGACGAGATGTTTGTGCTGAACAAAAACCACGTGATCGGCATCTGCGACCACATCATCGAACGCGGCTACGATCTCAACATCTGGGCCTATGCGCGCGTGGATACGGTGAAGGACGAGTTTCTGGACAAGCTCAACCGCGCCGGTTTCCGTTGGTTGGCGCTGGGCATCGAGTCCGGC
>JAUXTZ010000107.1 GCA_030681095.1 Burkholderiales bacterium | reverse complement strand
TCCGGATGACGCTGGCCGAATAGTTCGCGGATTTCGGCTACACGCGCGGCTGGCACATCCACCATGAGTAGAATCTTGCCGGCTTCGATTTCATGCTCGAATTCACGCAGGCGTGAATTGGGCACCGAGCTTGCGATCATGCTCGACACCCACGCGCCGAAGATGGAGCCGAGCACGGCGGTGATGAGCACGGTAATCAACTGCATGGAAGCGCCGGTAGGCGGGAACATCATGACTGCTACGCCCGCCACGATCCCTGCCACGCCACCGATTACGATGCCGGATTCTGCGCCGTGAACGATATCGGATTTCTGCAAAATGGAAGCCTCGTGCAAGCCGTCGAGCGATACCCCGTCCTTGGCCAGGAAGTGCATGTGGCGATCTTCAATGCGAGCCAGCAACAAGTCATTCACGATTTGTTTCGCGCTCGCGCTATCGGGTAGTACGAAATACATTCTGCGTCTCATTTGTCGTCTCCTTCAAATGCATTAAAAAACTCATGGGGCCCTGAAAGCAGCCTACGGCTGTATTAGCCGAAATGCTCCCGTCTTTTTTGTATAGTAAATTAGTCAGGATTTGTCAAAGATACAGGGAACGCATTAACTAATTGATATACTAAGAAGTGGAAGTTGACTAGGCAGTCGCTCGCTGTGCGGCTGAGGTTCGGGATATCCGAATTTTGGCGGTGGCGAGAGGAAAGTCCGGGCTCCACAGAGCAGGGTGCCGGCTAACAGCCGGACGCCGCGAGGCGATGGAAAGTGGCACAGAAAATATACCGCCGATGGCCGCAAGGTACAGGTAAGGTTGAAAAGGTGCTCTCCGTAAGGAGAGGGCAGGTGTGAACCTGTCGGGTAAGAGCCCACCGCACTGGTGGCAACATTCAGTGGCAGGCTAAACCCCACCCGGAGCAAGACCAAATAGGGAAACATTGGCGCTGCTCGCGTTGTTTCCGGGTAGGTTGCTCGAGCGCCGTGGCAACGCGGCGCCTAGATAGATGACTGTCCACGACAGAACCCGGCTTATCGGTCAGCTTTCACCTTTTTCTCAGTTTGGTTTCTTCAACCAAACCTCAAACCGACGTGACCAGCATGGGCACGGGGCGCATGACGCGATCGCGCCCTGCGTGCTTGCCGGCGTACAGCGCCTGATCGGCAACCTTGAGCACTGCTTGGCAGTTGGATCCATGGCGCGGATAGCAGGCCACGCCAATCGATACGGTGACCGGGCCGAGCGCTTGCCCGCCATGCGTTACATTCAGTTCGCTCACCGCTAGTCGGAGCGCTTCCGCGCGTGCGACGGTGATATCGAGATCAGCCCCCGGCAATACAATCACGAATTCCTCTCCACCGAAGCGGCATGGGATATCACCCTTGCGCACCTGGCTGCGAATCGTGCGGCCCAGCGCGCGCAACAGTGCGTCGCCGGCATCATGACCGAAGGTATCGTTGAAGCGTTTGAAAAAATCCACATCCAGCACCATGAGGCCGATGTGCGCGCCGTGCCGCTTGGCGCGTATTTCCTCCAGGGCCAAGGTTTCTTCCAGAAAGCGGCGGTTGTGCAAGCCGGTTAGCGGGTCGCGTGTGGCTTGGGCGCGCAGCAGGGCCTCGCGCTGGATGCGGCTGATTGCGCCTGCGGTGCGCTGGGCCAGCGATTCGGCCAGCCAGGACGAGGGCGCTTCAGCGCTGGTCGTCTGTGCTTGGAGATGCAGCGTGCCTAACAACTCGCCCTGCGCGATGAGCGGCACGCAAACATAAGGCCCAGGCGCGGACGCTTTCAGATGGGCGCAGCAGGCCGATTCCAGCGGGTGCGAAACGACGTAGGTATGACCCAGGCGCTGTGCCCAGCAATCCTCCGGGCGTGAGAATTCGTGCTGTGCACCTTGGCCCCAGGTCACGGCCGTTTCTACCACGCCGGGCCGGGTGCGCAGCAGCAGTGCCCCACCGCTGTGTGGGAGCAACTCGCGCGCGCATTGCGCAACAGCGTTCGCGGCTTCACGCAGGCTGGTGCTGCTGAGCAGCATCTGATTGAGTTGATCGAGCCGTTGCAGTTGCGTGTTACGCGATTCTTGTGCCGCGAGCGAGCGCTTCAGATCCGCATTCGAGCGGCGTAGCAGCATCACGGTATTTCCCCCATGCGACTGCACGACCAATCTGCGCAGGCGTTGCATGAAGCGTGCAAGCATGGCCCCATAATTTATTTTCAAGCCTTGCCACCACGGGCTGAGCCGCGATCCGGCGAGTCTGAGCGTGGCGATGGTAGCCAGTATCAATAGCGTCATCCCCAGCAGGGCGAGCAGCGCGGAAGTCGTTTCCAAAAAGGCGTTGGGCGCGGTTTGGCGTGCCACCAGCGTCAGGCCGCGCGCTGCGCCACTGAGCGGCGCTGCGGCTTGCCAATATTCCACGCCTTCGCGATCGAGCCCGGTGCTTACGCCCACTTCAGGCTTCGCAGGCACGCCAATGTTAGGCTCGCGTTCCTCCGTGACCAGCACTTGGCCTGCGTGATCCAAGAGCGTGAGAGTTACGGCGGCGGGTATCGGCAACTGGCTGGTTCGCAACCAGCCGGCCAGGGGCGCGATGGCGAGTACGCGGCCTTCCACGGGCCCGGCTGGACTCAGCAGCGGAGAAGCAAACAGGATGTTGTTCGAGCGCATGATCGGCAGCAGCGAACGCTGCCCAGTTACGGCGGCAGCGGCGCTGAACAAATCCTGTGGGAGAAAATCACCCAGGGGCAATGCATTGCAGCGCACTTTCCCCTGGCTATCCAACACGACGAGATTGTCTACGCCGGGCAGGGTATCTAGTTGGCGCGCCAGCAAGCGATTGCAAGCACCAGTGTCAGAAGCGGTGACCAACGACAGGCCACCTAGGACACGCAAGCGCTCGTTGATTTGCGTCAGTGTTTGTTGCTGATGCGCGGCGAGTTCACGCGTCATGCGTAATAGATTTGCTTGAGCGGCGGCGGTTTCAGTATCCGGATGCGAATCGGAGGGCCATTGCCGCGCCCATTGCATACCGAGCAGCGCCAATCCCAGAAACAGCAACAGGGTGAAACCCAGACGGGGAGGATGCGATAGTACAAGACGATTCATGGCGCTTTGCCTCATGCATGACAACGCCAATAGGCTAGGGGCTAACGCCTGTTTATGCCACTTAAACCTTGGTAATGCTGGGTCGGCGGATTACGCAGCTTGAACCCAGTTGGTCGCCGCATCGTAATCGGCAAAAACCTCGATATCGGCATTCACGAAAAAGCGTTGTAGCCACGCAGTCCAGGTGATCCATTGATCTTCGGTGACCACCGCCACTTTGCCAAATTGGCGCTCGTGGGCGCGGGTGAATTTGATTTCTTCCCACATCACGTCCACGGTGTAGTTGAGCATATCGCGCAAATCAATGAGTAAGTCGACGCGGCCTTCGAGCTTGATGCCGTGCAAGACGCTGTCTTCGAATTGTTTGAAGTCAGCCAGCGTGAATTCGCCTAACACGGCGATGCTGACCAGATTGTTTTTGACGTCGATAGTGATCATGAGTGTTGTTTCCCGGTTGAGTTCTTTAACTATAGAGCAGCGCGCACCCACGGTACAGCATGATGAATGGGTTGCTATTTGCTGGGGCGCCAGAAAGCGCTCAACACACCGCTGGTGACAATCAGCGCTATGCCGAGCCAAGAGAGAGGTGAGAGCCACTCATCCCACAATAAAATCCCAAACAGGCTGGCAAAAATCACTGTGGTGTAAGCAAGGCTGCCGACCACCAGTGTTTTGCCAACGCGATAGGCGCGGGTCATGGCGAGTTGGGCCAAGGTAGCCGTGGTGCCCAAGCCCAAGAGGATGGGCAAGGTCTGCCAACTCACGGCGTGGAATTGATGAATCAACATCCATGCGCCAGCGCCGATGGTGCAGATCAAAGTGAAGTAAAGCACCACGCGCCAATCGGGTTCACCTAAAGCGCCGAGTTGCTTCACATTCAGATAGGCAATGCCGGCTAAAAATCCCGAAGTCAGTCCCATCATGCCACCAATGATTTGTTCGGTATGTAGGTTCGGGCGCAGCAGCAGCACGACCCCCACAAAGCCCAGCAGAATGGCGCCGATCAGCCGCCAGTGGGGCTTTTCCTTCAGCCATAAAGTGAGCAGCAAAGCCAGGAATAGCGGCGAAGTGTAGTTGAGGGTGATCGCGGTGGCGAGCGGCAGGGCGCTGATCGCATAAAAGAACAACATCAAGGCGAAGAAGCCGGACAGACCGCGCCAAACATGGCTCGCAACATGCGGCGTGGCGAGCGACAGGCCTTGCACGCGCACGATGCCGTAGATCACCACCAAGCCGATCAGCGAGCGGTAGAACACCAATTCGGCGCTGGAGAAATGCTGGCTGCCTAATTTGACGAACACGCCCATGAGGCCGAATAAAAATCCGGCGACGATCATCCAACTGGATTTCATTACAAATAAGGCGTGATTTGCCGCCGCAGGAATTCGTGGAAGTGCACCATGCCGTCTTCCATCGGCGATTGATACGGCCCCGTTTCATTGTCGCCACGCAGCCACAAGGCTTTGCGCCCGTCTTGCATGCGTTGGCAGATTTCGTCGTCTTCGATTGCGGTTTCGCGATAAGCGGCTTGCTCCGCCTCGACGAATTCGCGTTCGAACAGCGCGATATCTTCCGGGTAATAAAACTCGACCACGTTGACGCAGGACTCGACCGAGGTCGGCCACACCGTGCTGACCACCAGCACATGCGGATACCACTCCACCATAATATTCGGGTAGTAAGTGAGCCAGATCGCGCCGTGCGACGGGGCTTGGCCGGCCTGATACTTCAGCAATTGCTCGTGCCATTTTTGATAGATCGGCGAGCCGGGCTTGGACAGCGCTTTGTGCACGCCCACGGTTTGCACGCTGTACCAGTCGCCGTATTCCCATTTCAATTCGTCGCAATTGACGAAGTGGCTCAAGCCGGGATGGAAGGGCGCGACGTGATAGTCCTCGAGATAAACCTCGATAAAGGTTTTCCAACTAAACGGATGGTGATCGATCTTGACCGAATCCAGCATATAGCCGGAGAAATCCAAATCTTTTAGCACGCCCAGATTTTTCAAATCCTGAGCGATATTGCGCGGGCCGGTAAACAGCAGGCCGTTCCAATTTTGCAGCTCGGTCTTACCCAGATTGAGGCAGGGGTTGCCGGGAAAATGCGGCGCACCCATCAGCTTGCCGCTCATGTCATAGGTCCAGCGATGCAGTGGGCACACAATGTTTTTAGTATTGCCGCGACCTTTGAGCATCAAAGCTTGGCGATGACGGCAGACGTTGGATAGCAACTCAATGCCTTGCTCGTTACGCACCAGCACACGGCCCTCATCCTGCCAGTCGAGCACGTGATAATCGCCGACCCTGGGCACCATCAATTCATGCCCGAGATAGCCGGGGCCATGATCGAATAGCAGTCGGCGTTCGAGATCGTAAATCTGGGGATCGAAGTACCACTCGATGGGGAGCTGCGTCGCGGTCGGTCGCAGCACCGAGGAAGTGGGAAAATCAGACATAAACCATCCTATTTGGTCGGGGGTTAAGCTCGCGGCGGCAACCCATGAAACTCGCGTAGCGAGCCTAAGTCCCTCTCTCCCGCTTGCGGGACTGCGGAAGGGTCGCTGCGTAGCAGCGGGGTACCCACCGGCGTCCCCCTTGCGGGGAAAAGTTAGGAGAGAGGGGAACGGTCGCGGCAATGAAATTGCCATGACCGTTGACGCCGCACCACCTTTGCAAACGAATTGGTCCGAAAAGAATAGTCGGAAATCGTTGTTTAAGATGACAATTATGTCCGAAATTGGCACCCTGGGCAAGGCTGCCACTTAGCGGTTACCTATTTAATGACATGATATGTGCGGCGGCGGGAATCAGACGCACACATAAGCGACCGGGGAGACCGACAGAAAAATCGAATCAACCCAGCGATATGGAAATACAAACCGATTTTGGATTCTGAATAGGAGAGGATGCATATGGCGATCAAGAGAAAAAGCAAAGCGAAGCTGCTCCCTTTGGTTCGCGATACGGCGCGCCGGACCATCATCGAGCGTTTCGAGGTGTGCCAGTCGCTGCGGCCGTATAAAAACTTGATCGGCGCATTGATGGCGCGCAAGAAAACGGCTAGGCAGGCGAAGGTAACCGATCTGAGAGAGAGGCGGACATGAAGCGGGCCAGCCAGCATGGGCAGGCGAGTACGCTACGCCGCTGCAGCGTAAGGCGCGATCTCCCTCTCCAACTTGCGGCCGATCTCCGCTTGCGCAGATCTCAAATCGAAATCCGCCTGCAAACCCAGCCAGAACTCCGGCGAGTTGCCAAAATAGCGCGCCAGCCGCAATGCCGTATCCGCCGAAACGCCGCGGGTATGGTTCAAGATGCCCGTAATCCTGTTGGCCGGCACATGCAAGGCCGTCGCCAGCGCATTGGCACTCATGTTCAAGGGCTCCAGGAAATCGTGCAACAAAATGTCTCCGGGATGAGTGGGTGGGATGCGCTTCTTGGTCGCGACATCCGAGAAATCCATCCCCGACAACTCCTCAATGCGAATACTCATAACAGTCTCCTAATGGTAATCCACGATCTCAACATCGAAGGCGTCGCCGTTTTCGAAACGAAAGCACACGCGCCACTGGTCATTGATGCGGATGCTCCAAATCCCTTTACGGTTGCCAGCCAGCGCCTCCAGCCGGTTTGCGGGTGGTACGCGCAGGTCATTCAGCGAACGCGCCCGGTGCAGCATGTCGAGCTTTTCCCGTGCACGCTTGCAGATCGCAGGCGGCAGCTTTTTGGCCATCAATCCGCTAAAAATGGCGGCAGTGAACTTGTCGGCGAAGGTCTTGATCACCCGTCAAGAATAGTACGTTTTACGTAAAACATCAAGCCCTTGTGGGCGGGCTTATGAGTAAGCTTGCAACCGCTGGGTAGAGATCGTTTCAGCGACAAGATATGTGCGGTGGCGGGAATCAGACGTACACAGAAGCGACCGTGAAGACCGGCAAGCAAAGCGGATCAACCCAGCGATACAGAAACACAAACCGATTTTGGATTCTGAACAGGAGAGGATGGATATGGCCATCATGAGAAAAAACAAAGCGAAGCTGATCCTTTTAGTTCAGCTAGCGTGTTCCTTATGTGCGATCACGCTCTTATTACCGTTTTTGACAGGATGCAATAGGGATGACCCGATGATCAAAGAGATGATTAAAGACATGGGGGCTGCCTATGCAATTGCTACACAGAAAAAAGGGGATACGCACGAAGAAAGAGATGAAGCTGTAACGCGCGCTATGCAGAAATATTTCCCCCCA
>JAUXTZ010000097.1 GCA_030681095.1 Burkholderiales bacterium | reverse complement strand
CAGCGTGCTTACGCGCTCGGCGAAGCGGATTTGCAGTCCTTGCTCTTGGCACGGCGCCAAGCAACGGCGGCGGCGCGGAGTGCGTTGGCCGCCAGAGCCGGGGCCGCCAAAAGCTATTACTGGGTGCTCATCGACGCGCATTTAGTGTGGGATTTGGATCATGAATAGCGCGCTGTATTCGAACGGCGGTCGTTAGGGGATGCCCTTGCCCAGCTCCGTCGTGCATGGACATTGTTCAGGGAATCGCTCGCAGTCCATCTCGCGCTGTTCCGCCGCTGCTTTTTGAGCAGTGGCTTGTTCTCTCTTGATTTGTCTGCGCAGCTTGTGCGTGATCGCGAGCCAGGCGATTACCGTGAACAGGGTTAACCATGTCATCCAGGCGGTGTCCAATGGGCCTTCTGGCATGCCATCGGGGGCGACCTCCCGTACCCAAAAGAAGAGCGCCATGGCACCCATGCCTTCGGCAATTCGTGCGGCGACGCCATCAATGGCGAGTTTGACGAAAGAGCGGTCGGAAGATTCGATGCGAATAAAGGCTTGCTCCCAAATCGAACGGTGAATGGATGAACGTAGTCCGCCCTCCGTGACTTTGAGCACGGATCGGCTGAATGCGGTGGCCGCAGCCGTTGCAAAAGACGCGCTGCCCAGGAGGGCAAACGGCAAGACCATCAAGCCGCCGCCCAAGCCGATTTTGTCCTGAACCTTTGGCGCCAAGAATAATTGCAGCAGCAAGGAGCTGAGGTTCAGCAGGATGTAGAAATTGGCGAAGAAATTCGCATTCCCTTGCTCATCCATTTTTGCTTCGGTGGCGACAATGTAAAACTGTACGTCAATGAGCATGCCCGCGAGCGCGCCGGCCATGGCGATGAGTAGCAGCGTACGTGCATAGACATTCGATAGGGGTGCCAGGTAGTGCCGGCCTTTCTCTTCACTGGCTGCTTTGGGTCGGATGTTGGTCGGAAAGCGCCGGTGCATGACCAGCACCAAACCCATCACGCCAACGATCAGCATCGCGCCAATGAATAGCATCCACTTGGCTTCGATCATCGCGGCTAGCCCTTTAGCAGCGAAGCCACCCAACATGCCGCCGGCCAGGGAGCTGGCGCCGATGCGGCTAAAGATTTGCGCGGCTGTCTGTTTTGGGGTGGTCTCAAAGATATCGCTGGCCAGCAGCCACAGGCTCGCGAACAGGATGCCAAAAATGGAAGGCACGAACATGAATATGGAAAACAGCAGCGGAGAGTCGCCCGGCCGCAACCATGGCGCGCACACGCCGATCACCGCAGCAGCAAAAAGCAGAATACCAATACGCGCTGGGCGTGCGCCCCAAATTTTCATGGCTTTGACGAAGATGATCGCGAGCGGCAACGAGGCGGCGGCGATAATCATCGTCGCCACGGGCAGTTGCAAAATTCCCGCACCTTGGAAGAACAAGGCGTCGCGCCCGGTTTTGGTGATGACAAAAGCGGCGGTCAGCAACCCTATCGCAAGCGCAGGGAAAAGGAACTTCAAACGATCTTCATTTGTGTTGGGCATGATATCGATCTAGCGAGACTTGCGTTGAAGCAGAATGCTGCTGTGCACGTATTAATTGGGGCGATACTGCTTAGTCGCCCAAGTACGCTTTCCTTACATCTGCGTTTTTCGCAAGCGCCTCGGCGCCATCGCTCAATGTAATCGTTCCGCTCTCCATCACGTAGCCGCGATGGCTGACTTGCAGCGCGAGCTTGGCGTTTTGCTCCACCAGCAAAATCGTCATTCCCGCTTTGGACACATCGCGAATCGTCTCGAAGATTTTTTTCACCATGAGCGGTGCAAGCCCCATGCTGGGTTCATCCAACAATAATAATTTTGGGCGGCCCATCAACGCACGGGCGATGGCGAGCATTTGCTGTTCGCCGCCGGAGAGGGTGCCCGCTTGTTGCTTTAACCGTTCTTTCAAGCGCGGAAACAGCGCAAAAGATTTTTCCATATCCGCGTTGATCGATTGATCGTTGCGCGTATAAGCGCCCATTTCCAAGTTCTCTTTCACCGTCATGCGGCTGAAGATGCCACGGCCCTCGGGCACGAGAGCGATGCCCTGGCGCACGATTTCGTGAACCGGCAAGTGCGTGATGGATTGGTTTTGAAAATGAATCGCGCCATGCGCGGCGGGCACCATGCCGCACAGCGCTTTCAAGAGCGATGATTTACCCGCGCCATTCGCGCCGATAAAACACACCAACTCCCCTTCCTTGATTTCGAAGGAGGCGTCTTTCACCGCTTTGATGCCGCCATACGCGACGGTTAAATTGCGCGCTTTAAGCAGGCTCGGCAAGGCTGCCTCCGAGATAGGCTTCAATCACTTTGGGATCGCGCTGCACTTCGCTCGGCGCGCCTTCGGCAATCTTCTCGCCGTAATCCAGCACCGCGACGCGATCGCACAGGCCCATCACCCATTTCACATCGTGCTCGATCAGCAGCACCGTGACGCCCGATGCGCGCAATTGTTCGATCAACTTACCCAGCGCGACGCGCTCGGCCGGATTCATGCCGGCAGCGGGTTCGTCCAGCGCAAGCAATTTGGGCTCAGTCGCCAGCGCACGCGCGATTTCCAATCGGCGCTGGTCGCCATAAGGCAAATGTTTGGCTTGTGCGCGGGCGTGGCGGTCGATACC
>JAUXTZ010000096.1 GCA_030681095.1 Burkholderiales bacterium | reverse complement strand
CGCCGTCCAAAGATTGCGACGAACCGCTTTGGTAGAGATGATCGCACTCGCCCACTACGCCCGCCATGGTGATGGCGTTTTTGCCATGTGACTTGGCATGTTTGAGCGCGCGCCAGGCGCGGGCATACAATTCTTCGCGTTGCTCGCCGGAGAGATAGATCGCCACGCCGAAACTCGCGGTCGCTGGCTCCAGCACTGGCAACATGATCTGGCCTTCCAACTCCATGCGCAACCGTTCGGCCACGATCAGGGCGCCCATTTTGTTGGTCTCGGGCAATAGGATGGCGAACTCCTGGCCGCCATAGCGCACTGCCACATCGACCGAGCGCACGACTTGCATGACTACGGTGGCGACATGCTTCAGTACTTCATCGCCCACTTCGCGCCCGTAATCGGCGTTGATTTGGGTGAAGCCATCCATGTCCATCAACATCAAGGCCAAGGGCCGGCGCGAGCGCTCCCAACGCTTGATTTCCTCTTCCATGCGTTGATCCAGAATAACGCGATTGGCGAGTCCGGTCGTTTGATCGTGGCGCTTTATCTCGCTCATCTCCTCCAAGGCCGACTGCAAGGCGTGATTGCGTTTGGAGAGCTGGCGCCGCACATCGTCCAGCTCCTTTTTCAGCTTGCCGATTTCATCGTTCATTTGCTCGAAGGCGGAGATATCCATTTCCGCCGCGACAAACAGCATCTGATTCATACGATACACGCGGCCGGAGAAGGAGCGCTGCGCGCCGGCCACAGCACCGAGCGTGAGCAAGCCGTGATAAATCAGGCCATCCGCTTGGGGTGGGCTGTGACACAACAAATTGAAGCTGGGTTCAATGAAATTGGAAGTGGAGAAACCTTCGGTGATGCCGGCCAAGGTCATCAGAAAGCCCTCATTCGCTTCCACGATGCGGCCGTCATCGGCAATCAGCGCGACCGCGATGGCGCGAAAGTCCTTGAGCCAGGCCGGTACGATGGCAAACGGGGAAGCGCTCAATTGATGCTCCGTCCGTTAGCCAGGAATACGTCCATAAACATCATCGAAGCGCACGATATCGTCTTCTTCCAGATAGGGACCGCTTTGGATTTCGATGATTTGCAGGTCCACCTTGCCCGGATTTTCCAGCCGGTGGCGGTTGGTCTTGGGAATATAGGTGGATTGGTTTTCTTCCAGGTAGATATCCTGCTCGCCGTTGGTGATGCGCGCGGTGCCGTCGATCACCACCCAGTGTTCGGAGCGGTGGTAGTGCATCTGCATCGAGAGCTTGGCGCCGGGATTCACCAAGATGCGTTTGATCTTATAGCCCGGGCCTTCTTCCAAAATGGTGTAACTGCCCCAGGGGCGCGTCACGGTGAGATGGATTTCGGTCAGGTGCGCATGCGACTCTTTCACTGCGGCGACCAGCTGTTTCAAATCCTGTACGCGCTCACGCGGACAGATCAAGGTAGCGTCTCGCGTTTGTACCACCGCCAAATTGGCCACGCCCAATGTTGCCACCAAACCGTGCTCGCTCCACAACAGATTGTCTTGGCTGTCGATCGCCAAGACATCGCCCTCCAGCATATTGCCCTGCGCATCTTTGCCGCGCTGCTGGTAGATCGACTCCCACGAACCGAGATCGCTCCAACCCATATCCACCGGCACGACCGCAACGTTGTCGGCCAACTCCAATAGGCCATAGTCGATAGAAAGATCGGGCATGCTCCCGTACACATCGGCTGCGGCTAGGGCTTCGTTTTTCTCCGCCAAGTTTTGTGTCGCGGCGAATATTTGCGGTTGATATTGTTTAACCATCTCCATGAAACGATCGGCACGGAACACGAACATCCCGCCATTCCAGTAATAGCCGCCCTCGATGAGATAGCCTTGCGCCGTAGCGAGATCAGGCTTCTCCACGAAGCGCGCGGCTTGATGCACTTCGGACAAGGGGCCGCTATTCGCGCCGGCCAGCGGCTTGCCGCTTTGAATATAGCCATAGCCGGTGGCGGCCTCGGTGGGCTGCATGCCGAACAGCGCGACATAGCCTTCTTTCGCCGCGGCTTCGGCCGACTGCCAGGCGCGCAAGAAAGCATCGTCATTGGCGACCGCATGGTCCGAGGAAAACACACCGATCAGCGCATCCGGTGTTTCGCGTGCAATGCGCGCCACGGCCCAGGCAATCGCGGGCAAGGTGTTGCGGCCCATCGGCTCGGCCAAGACGCCCCCCGCCAATGCCGCATCCAACGCCAGCAATTGGCCTGCGACTTCGAATCGGTATTCGGCCGAGGTGACGGTGACCACATGCGAGGCATCCACCATCGGCAACACGCGCCGCACCGTTTGTTGCAGCAAACTCTCTGCACCGTTCAAGCACAGCAGTTGTTTCGGCTTCGACGAGCGCGACAAGGGCCACAAGCGCGTGCCGGATCCGCCCGCGAGTACGATCGCGTAGCGCTTGGCGGACACTTGCGGCTGCGCCGCTGGATGCATTTTGACATTGGGTGCGTTCATGCCTCTTTACCTCACCTTGAATTGATGCGAGAAACAAACTATAGCGGGTTAAACGATAGCACAATTATCGTTCATAAATGCTTTAACCATAGGTGCTTATGGGGGGTGCGTCCATTGCATGACGCGCACCTGGAAAAACTGAAACGCTGTGCTAGATTGGACTAATGGCGCATCTTTTCGCAAATCCCGCCAACGAGGGATGCGCCGGTAACGAGGCCAATATGGTTCCCGATTTCCATCAGGCGGCTTTGCCGCCAAGCGCCGACCTAAACGAAGCCGCCGATCTCCTCGAAGGCTTGGAAGCCCTGCGCGAAGAGTTGGGTAGCGTTGCCGACGAGTTGATCGTGCTGCTGCGCCAGGCGGGGGTCACGCCGCCGCAAGACCAAAACCCCTCGGCGCATTAAGCCCCCATCTGATCAATAATCCGCTGCCCAAAGGCGGAGCAGGAAACTTGCGTCGCGCCCGGCATCAGGCGCGCGAAATCGTAAGTGACGAGCTTACCGAGAATCGCTTTTTCCATGCCCTGGATGATGAGATCCGCGGCTTCGACCCAACCGAGATGACGCAACATCATTTCTGCGGATAACACGATGGAGCCGGGGTTCACATAATCCTGCCCCGCGTATTTGGGCGCGGTGCCGTGGGTGGCTTCGAACATGGCGACCGAGTCAGACAGATTTGCGCCCGGCGCAATACCAATGCCGCCCACCTGCGCCGCCAGCGCGTCTGAAACATAATCACCGTTGAGATTGAGCGTGGCGATCACGTCGTAGTCTTCCGGGCGCAGCAGGATTTGCTGCAAGAAAGCATCCGCGATCACATCTTTGATCACGATGCCGTTCGGCAATTTGAGCCACGGCCCACCGTCAATCTCCACCCCGCCGAATTCGCGTTTGGCCAACTCATAGCCCCATTTCTTGAAGCCACCCTCGGTGAATTTCATGATGTTGCCCTTGTGCACCAAGGTCACCGATTTGCGGCCATTGTCGATGGCGTATTGAATCGCCTTGCGGATCAGGCGCTCGCTGCCTTCGACCGAAACCGGCTTGATGCCGATGGCGGAAGTCTCGGGGAAGCGAATTTTTTTCACGCCCATTTCCTGCTGCAGGAAGGTGATGACTTTCTTCACCTCGGCCGAACCGGCTTCCCACTCCACGCCGGCGTAAATATCCTCGGTATTCTCACGGAAAATCACCATATCGGTTTTTTCCGGCGCTTTCACTGGGCTCGGCACGCCGGTGAAATAGCGCACCGGGCGCAGACACACATAAAGATCGAGCAACTGACGCAAAGCCACGTTGAGCGAACGCATGCCGCCCGAAGTCGGCGTGGTGAGCGGCCCCTTGATCGACACCCCATACTCGCGCACCGCTTGCACGGTTTCGTCCGGTAGCCAACTGTCAGCACCGTAAACTTTCGTCGCCTTCTCGCCCGCATACACTTCCATCCACGCGATCTGGCGCCGGCCAGCGTAGGCTTTTGCGACTGCCGCATCGACCACTTTGCGCATCACCGGCGTGATATCCACCCCGGTACCGTCACCTTCGATGAAGGGAATAATCGGGTGCGCTGGTACCGCGAGCGAGGCATCGGCGTTGACGCGAATCTTCTCGCCGCCCGCCGGAATTTGAATGTGTTGATACATTTATGCTCCCAAGTAAAAAAATAGACAGGATAGGCGGCGGCTATAATGTGCGTAACCTATCCTGTCCGCTCTCCCATGCCGCGCTTAATCCTATTCAACAAACCCTACGGCGTACTCTGCCAATTCAGCCCAGAAGGCACGCACACCACGCTCAAGGATTTTATCGCGATACCGGACATTTACCCCGCCGGACGGCTCGATACCGATAGCGAAGGGCTGCTTATTTTAACCGATGACGGCCCGCTCCAGCACCGGATTAGCGATCCTAAACACAAGCTGCCGAAGACTTATTGGGCGCAAGTGGAAGGCGTGCCAGATCAGGCTGCATTGAATCAACTGCAGAATGGTCTGGACTTAGGCGATTTTGTCACGCGCCCGGCACAGGCGCGATTGATTGAAGAACCCGAAGGATTGTGGCCGCGCGTTCCGCCGATTCGGGTGCGCCAACATATCCCCACCAGTTGGCTGGAACTCACTATTGCCGAGGGGAAAAACCGTCAAGTACGGCGCATGACGGCGAAAGTCGGCTACCCCACGCTGCGCCTGATTCGCTATCGCATCGGCAACTACACGCTGGATGGTTTGGCGCCCGGAGCCTGGCGCGAAGAAGCCATCCTTAAAACGGCATCAGTTTCAGATCGAACGCCCGCTCCACCAGCCAAACGCTCGCCACAATGGCGATCAAAAGCGAGCCGCCCAGCAAAATGAGGCGCTGGTAAAACCAGGTCTGGCGCAAGGCATACGCCACAGGCAGGAAGGCAGCAACAATCGCGAGTTGCCCCACTTCCACCCCCAAATTAAATCCCACCAGCGCCAATACCAGCGCGTCTTGCGGCAAGCCGAGATCACGCAGCACGCTGGCGAAACCGAAACCGTGAATCAGGCCAAAGGCGAACGCCATCATCCAGCGCCGCTCGCGGAAGATGGGAAACACGTTGTTCAAGGCCGCGATCACCACCGAGGCGGCGATGGTCGCTTCCACCCAGCGCGAGGGCAGGCTCACCACGCCCAAGGTGGCCAAGCTCAAGGTAATGGAATGCGCGACGGTAAACGCTGTGACAATTTTGAAGACTTGCCAGAACGCCGGCTTGAA
>JAUXTZ010000088.1 GCA_030681095.1 Burkholderiales bacterium | reverse complement strand
CCCGGCATGGCTGCGCTACTCGGCGGTGCACAGGGGCCCCGAAAAACCAAGTCAACACCACTGAAGCACCAACGCTTTGTACATTTGTTGTCAGATCAATAAGCCGCAATATTTCGGGTTTATGCCTACCCTAACTGTATGTTTCTACATGAAATAATTATCCCGCTTTAGCTTGAGATATAATCCTTCCCCATATCAAAGGCACCCCCAAGCCCCTATTAAAATCCGCAGAATATGACCGAAACCCCAATCGCCGAACCGCAACCTCTAGCCCGCGTCTACGGCGAACCTATCCTGCAAATGCCGCTGGATTTGTATATCCCGCCGGATGCGCTGGAGGTGATCCTCGATGCTTTCGAGGGGCCGCTCGATCTGCTTTTGTATCTGATCCGCCGCCACAATCTGGATGTGCTGGATATTCCGATGGCGGAGTTGTGCCGGCAGTACATGGTGTATGTGGAGATGCTGCGCCATACGCAGTTGGAGTTGGCGGCGGAGTATCTGGTGATGGCGGCGGTGATGACTGAGATTAAGTCGCGCATGTTGTTGCCGCGCCCACCGAAGGCGACCGACAACCCCGAGGCCGACCCGCGTGCGGAGTTGGTGCGGCGCTTGCTCGAATACGAGCAAATGAAATATGCGGCGCGCAAATTGGACGAGTTGCCGCAAGTGGGGCGCGAAATCAGCTTGGTGCAGGTGTATATCGAGCACGTCGCGGTGGAACGCCTGCCGGATGTGAATGTGCTGGATTTGCAAACGGCGTGGGAAGCGGTCGTGGCGCGCGCCAAGCAGACCAAGCATCATCGCATCACGCGCCAGGAGTTGTCGGTGCGCGAACACATGACGCGGGTGTTGCGTGCGTTGACGCATGGCAAGTTCTTGGAATTTGTCGAATTGTTTAATCCGGAGGCAGGCGTGCCGGAGCTGGTGGTGACCTTTCTTGCCATTTTGGAATTGGCGAAGGAACGGCTGATCGAAGTCACCCAACAAGAAACCTATGCGCCTATCTATATAAAACGCCTTGAGAGTAAAAGCGATGAACGAGAATCTGAGTGAAATGAAAACGATTTTGGAAACCGCGCTGTTGGTAAGCCAAGAGCCGCTAACGCTGAATCAACTCGGCAAACTGTTGGAGAGCGAAACTGAAATCGATGCCGACAACCTGCGCAAGCTGTTGGATGAACTTAAGGCGGATTGGGCCGATCGCGGCGTGGAGTTGACGCAAGTGGCGAGTGGCTGGCGCTTTCAAGCGCGGCCAGAATTTCAGCGCCACATCAATAAACTCAGCCCTGAGAAACCACCCAAATATTCGCGTGCTGTATTGGAGACTTTATCCATCATCGCCTACCGTCAGCCGGTGACGCGCGGCGATATCGAAGACATTCGCGGCGTGGCGGTATCGCCGAATATCCTAAAAACCCTGGAAGGGCGCGGCTGGATCGATGCGATCGGCCACCGCGATACGCCCGGCCAGCCTGCGCTCTACGCCACCACCAAACAATTCCTGGATGATCTCAATCTGCGTTCCTTGCAGGAGTTGCCCTCGCTCGATCAATTTGTCGTGAACGAACAAATGCTGATCGCCGAGGCGATGCCTGAAGCCGAAGAACCCCTCCCACCCGAAGCACATAACACCGAAACCAATGTCGGAGCGGCTGCATAAGCTACTCGCCGCGGCGGGGGTAGGTTCTCGTCGCGAAATGGAGGAGTGGATCGCCGCCGGCCGCATCACGGTTAATGGCGCAGTGGCCACACTCGGACTCAGCATTGAGACGACCGATCGCATCATGATCGACAAACGGCCGTTTCGCTTCAAACGTGAGTTAAAAAGCGGCCTCGCGCGTCCACCACGCGTATTGATCTACAACAAACCCGAAGGCGAGATCGTCTCGCGCGATGATCCGGAAGGGCGTACGACGGTTTTTCAGCAATTGCCGCGTATTAAGGGTGCAAAATGGATTGCCGTCGGACGGCTGGATATCAACAGCGGCGGCTTGCTGCTCTTCACCACCTCTGGTGATCTGGCCAATCGCTTGATGCACCCGAGTTACGAAATCGAACGCGAATACGCCGTACGCGTGATGGGCGTGCTGAGCAAAACGCAAATGCAGCGTTTAGTCGATGGCGTTCAACTAGAAGATGGCATCGCCAAGTTCGACTATATCGAGGATCGCGGCGGCGAAGGTTCCAACCACTGGTATCACGTGGTGTTGAAGGAAGGTCATAAGCGCGAGGTGCGTCGTATCTTTCAAGCAGCCGGGCTGATGGTTTCACGGCTGCTACGCGTGCGTTATGGCGATATCCGTTTACCTCCACGCATCAAGCGCGGGCAATTACTCGAATTGGAACTTCCGCAAGTCAACGCATTGCTTACATCGGTTGGTTTGATTGAATCGCCAAAGGAGAAACCGCATGCCCAGAGAAATGCTAAAAGTCGTGAAGATATGCCTGCTCGGAATGCTGTTCCTCGCAAGCCCGGCCGCCCTAGCGAAAGAGAAGCCGGTAAAACCGGCACCGAACGGAAAACAAGCGGCCGCCCCCAGCCTAGCCCTAGGCGACACAGTAGTGAAGATGGCGCTCGCCCAAGGCGTAAGCCTCGATGACGCTGCGGAGTCGATGAAGCTGCGCGCCAACGGTCTCAATATGCAGTTGGTCGCCGAGTTGCCGCTGTCGAAACAGGTCGCGGCGATTACCGGAAAGAACGAGCGCCGCGCGACGATTTATCAATTCTGCGACGCCCTGACCGCGCGCAAAATGCTCGATTACAGCTTGGATTTTGCCGCGTATCTGCCGTGCCGCATCGCGCTGGTGGAAGATGAAAAAGGCCAAGGTTTTCTGGTGATGATGGACCTCAATCTGCTGATCAATGCATCCAAGCTTGATCCGCAGTTAAAAGCCAAGGCGATTGAGGTGCGGGATAGTCTGCTGAACATTATGAAGGCCGGCGCCAACGGCGAGTTGTAACGGCATTTCCATCGTATTTAAAAAGACAGCGACCCGGAGGGCGGTTTTTCTCCGGGGCGCTGTCTTTGAAAAATAGCGCGCGCTTAACTTTTCTTCTTCTTATTCGCCAGGCGATCAATGACGCCTGCCGCCCAATCTTTTCCCCCCAGACCAAACGCGATAGCCAGCGCCAAGCTGGCTGCGCCGAAGGTGATGGCGAACGCCGTGGTCAGCATCTGGGTGCCGATGCCGAGTTGCTCCAACGCCACGAATACCACGAATAATTGAATCGCGTATTCGGTGATCGTACTGATGGTGAGCGCGCCGTCGACGCCGATGTTTTTAAGATAGGCGAACACCATGCGGTTCACAGCGCGAGCCAGCAGGGTGCCAAAGACGAGTACGACGATGGCGATGATGATGTGGGGGATATACAGCACCACTTGATTAAACAACTCCGTCACTCTCGACAGGCCGAAGCTGTCGGATACCAGAATAACGACGACCAGCATCACCAACCAATACACCAACTCCGAGAGCAAATTGGTGAGCGATACTTCCATTTCGCCATATTTGAGAAAGGCCTCGATGCCGGATTTTTCTGCAAGCCGGTCGAAATGCATGACGCGCAAGAATTGACGAAACCCGGCGCGCAGCAGTTTGGCCACGATCCAGCCGAAAATGAGCAACACCAAGGCGGCGAGCAGTTGCGGGACGAATTCGGCCAATTTGGACCAAAATGAATTAAGCGAATTGACGAAAATATCAAGTTGTTGCTGCATGGCTCCTCCAATGAATCGTGGGTGAATCGTGGGGAATCGTGTCGTCCGTCGGTAACTTAAGAACGCATTAAAGACGGACTGGCGATCTTTGTCAAAGCACTTACTGGGGGGTTAATTGCTCGCGTGTCACGATGAAAACGCAATCGGTGCCGGCGCTCATTTCCGGCCAGGTAAATTCGATCTCGGGGAAAGTCGCTTCAAGGGCCAAGCGATGGTGGCCAAGCTCCACGACGAGTACCCCCCCGGCGTTTAGATGCTGGGGCGCCTGTTTCAAAATCACCCGAACGTGATCCAAGCCATCCTGGCCGCTGGCCAGCGCCAGCTTCGGTTCGTGTTGATACTCCTGGGGCAAGGTCGCCATCGCCGCTTGATCGACATAGGGCGGGTTGCTGACGATGACATCGTAGCTACGGCCTTGCAGTTCCTTGAATAGATCCGACTCAATCGGAGTCACTTGCTCAACTAATCTGTAGTCACTGATATTGCGGCGTGCAACGTCCAGCGCATCGGGCGAGAGATCGACCGCAT
Source organism: Burkholderiales bacterium (assembly GCA_030681095.1). Lineage (GTDB taxonomy): Bacteria > Pseudomonadota > Gammaproteobacteria > Burkholderiales > Thiobacteraceae > RBG-16-58-11. Next base: position 14,832 of record JAUXTZ010000088.1, on the reverse strand, counting down.
CCACTTGCGCATGAGGGAAGGCATGCGCCAGCAAAATGGCGAGGCAGCCTGAGCCGGTGCATAAATCCAGCGCGGTCGTAATTTCTTCAGGATCCGCCACCCACGGTGCGAGTTGCTCGCGCAATAGCTCGGCAATGAAGGAGCGCGGCACAATCACCCGCTCATCGACATAGAACTTAAAATCACCCAACCAGGCCTCATGCGTCAGGTAAGCGGCGGGTACGCGTTTGACGATGCGCTGCTCGATGAGATGCAACACGGCTTCTACTTCTGGCTGCAATAATTTGGCATCCAGAAACGGATCGAGGCGATCGTGCGGCAGGTGCAGCGCGTGCAAAATCAAATACGCGGCTTCATCCAGTGCGTTGAGGCAACCGTGGCCGAAAAATAGTTCGGCTTCATTGAAGCGGCTGACCGCAAAGCGCAATAAGTCGCGCGGGGTGGTGAGTTGGGTGATGGCTTGCTTGAACACGGGGCGTTTACTTGAGTAGTTTTTCAAGCGTGCGCTGATAAATCTCGCGCAGGGGTTCGATGTGATCCAGCTCCACGCACTCGTTGAGCTTGTGGATGGTGGCGTTGCGTGGGCCGAGCTCAATCACCTGCGGGCAAATATCGGCGATGAAGCGTCCGTCCGAGGTGCCGCCGGAGGTGGAAAGCTCAGTGTTGATGCCGGTCACTTCCTTGATCGCAGCGGAAATCGCGTCCACCAGGTTGCCGCGCCCGGTGAGATAGGGCTTGGAATATTCCCACTCGATGCTGTAATCCAGGCCATGTCGATCGAGCAGGGCGAGCACGCGCGATTTGAGGCTATCCACCGTGCTGGCGGTGCAGAAGCGGAAATTAAACAGAATCTCGACCTCGCCCGGGATGACGTTGGTCGCCCCTGTGCCGCCGCGCATATTGGAAATTTGCCAGGTGGTGGGCGGAAAAAATTCATTGCCTTTATCCCATTCGGTGGCGGCGAGTTCGGCGATAGCCGGCGCCGCCAGATGGATGGGGTTCTTGGCGAGATGCGGGTAAGCGATGTGGCCTTGGATACCTTTGACGATCAATTGTCCGGAGAGTGAGCCGCGCCGACCGTTTTTCACCGTATCGCCCAGCTTGTCCACGCAGGTCGGTTCGCCCACGATACAATAGTCGATCAGCTCATTGCGTGCTTGCAGCGTTTCCACTACTTTCACCGTGCCATCCACCGCAATGCCTTCTTCATCCGAAGTGATGAGCAAGGCGATCGAGCCAGCGTGGTTCGGGTGCTGCGCCAAGAAGCCTTCAATCGCCGTGATAAAAGCCGCGAGCGAGGTTTTCATGTCTGCCGCGCCGCGACCGTACAGCTTGCCCTCGCGCTCGGTGGGGGTGAAGGGTTCGCTCACCCATTGCTCGACTGGGCCGGTGGGCACTACATCAGTATGGCCGGCGAAACACAGGATAGGACCCGTCATGCCGCGTCGCGCCCAGAAATTATCCACATTGCCGAAGCGCATAGATTCGATCTTGAAGCCCAATTGCTTCAAGCGCTCAATCAGGATTTCCTGGCAGCCAGCGTCATCCGGCGTGAGCGAGCGGCGCGCGATCAGCGCTTTGGCGAGGTCTAGTGTGCTACTTGGCATTGAGTCTGGCCTCGATGAGTTGAATGGGGTCGGCAAACAAGCGCGCGAGGACGATGTATAAACGCTTCATGATTTTTCTCCAAAGATGTTTTGGTATTCGGTTTCATTGAAGCCCAAAATCAGTTTGCCCTTGTACTCGATAGCAGGACGCTTGATGACGCTCGGCTTCTCCTGCGCCAACTGGATGGCCGAAGCGCCGTCTTTGACCTGAGCCTTCTCCGCCTCAGTGAGCTTGCGCCAAGTTTGACCCTGACGATTGATCACTTTGTCCCAGCCTGCCTTGGCCATCCACTTGGCGAGCAGTGCCGCATCGACGCCCTGCTTTTTGTAGTCGTGGAATTCGCACTCCACACCATGCGCGGCGAGCCAGGCGCGTGCTTTCTTGACCGTGTCGCAGTTGGGGATGCCGTAGAGTTTCATCTTTAAGACCTTTTCACCACGGAGTACACAGAGTTAATTCAAACGCTTTCCTCCGTGTACTCTGTGTACTCCGTGGTTCAAGATTTTGAACTAGACCCCGCGCAGCAGCTCGTTGATGCCTACCTTCGACAGGGTTTTCGCGTCAACCTTTTTCACGATCACAGCACAATACAGGCTATAGCTGCCATCTTTCGAGGGCAGGTTGCCCGACACCACTACCGATCCAGAGGGGATGCGGCCATAGGTCACTTCACCGGTTTCGCGGTCGTAGATTTTGGTCGATTGGCCGATATATACGCCCATCGAAATCACCGAGTTGTCTTCGACGATCACGCCTTCCACCACTTCGGAGCGAGCGCCGATGAAGCAGTTGTCGCCGATGATGGTGGGGTTGGCCTGAACTGGCTCCAGCACGCCGCCGATGCCGACGCCGCCGGAGAGATGCACGTTCTTGCCGATTTGCGCACAGGAGCCGACGGTAGCCCAGGTATCAACCATGGTGCCTTCATCCACATACGCGCCGATGTTGACGTAGGAGGGCATCAGCACCACGTTCTTGCCGATGAATGAGCCTTTGCGCACCGAGGCCGGCGGCACCACGCGGAAGCCGCCTTCGCGGAAATCGGTCGAGTTGTAGTCGGAAAACTTCGACGGCACTTTGTCGAAGTAATTGGTAAAGCCGCCCTTGATAAAGAAGTTGTCCTGCATGCGGAATGACAGCAGCACGGCTTTTTTCAGCCATTGGTGCGTGACCCACTGGCCATCGATTTTTTCCGCGACGCGCAATTGGCCTTTGTCGAGTTGGTCGATGACGGTTTCGACTGCTTCCTTAGTCTTGGCATCGGCGTTGCGCGGGGTGATGTCGGCTCGGCGCTCAAAAGCTTCTTCGATGGTGGCTTGAATGTCTTGCATGAGAATTCCTATTTGATTTTTGCCACGTGATGGCTGTGGCTAAAGGGTTTGAATAAATTGTTTGATACGTTGCGCAGCTTGCAGGCATTGGCTTTCGTTCGCTACCAGCGCGATGCGCACGAAATTTGCACCGGGATTCACGCCATGCGCCTCGCGTGCGAGAAAACTGCCCGGTAAAACCGTTACATTATAGCCCCGGTGCAAAGCCAGCGCGAATTCGGTATCGGCCATCGGCGTTTTCACCCAGTAGTAGAACGCCGCATCCGGCATGTCCACTTCTAATGTACCGGCCAACTCCGCTTTGAATGCCGCGAATTTGAGACGATACAAACGGCGATTCTCAATCACATGCGCTTCGCCTTGCCACGCGGCAAGGCTTGCCATTTGCACCGTCGGGCTCATGGCGCAGCCGTGGTAGGTGCGGTAGAGCAAAAACTTTTCCAGAATTTCCGCATCGCCTGCGACGAAGCCGGAGCGCATGCCCGGTACATTGGAGCGTTTGGAGAGGCTGCTGAACACGACCAAGTTGATAAAATCTTTTCGCCCTAACTGCTGTGCAGCTTGCAGCGCGCCCAGCGGCGGATTGGCTTCATCGAAATAGATTTCCGAATAACATTCGTCAGAGGCGATCACAAAGTTATAGCGATCGGACAGGGCGAACAACTCGCGCCAATCATCCAGCGTCATCACACGGCCGGTAGGGTTGCCGGGCGAGCACACATACACGAGCTGGGTGCGTTGCAACACGTCCGGCGGCACGGCGCCGAAATCCATGCGGTAGCCTTTGCTGGGCAGGGTATTGAGGTAATAGGGCGTGGCCCCGGCCAGCAAGGCCGCGCCTTCGTAGATTTGGTAGAAGGGATTGGGCGAGATGATGACCGGCTGTTTGGCGCGATCGATGATGGTTTGGGCGAAAGCGAACAGCGCCTCGCGGCTGCCATTCACCGGCAATACTTGGGTCTGGGGGTTGATGTGCGCTATTTGGTAGCGCTTTTCCAGCCATTGCGCGATGCCGGCGCGTAGCCCATCCGCGCCTTGCGTCGCGGGATAGCCTGCCAAGCCATCCAAGTTTTGAATCAGCGCCTCGCGAATTAACGCGGGCGTAGCATGCTTGGGTTCGCCGATGGATAAGTTGATCGGTGTAAAATCCGCGTGAGGCGTGATGCCGTGAAACAGCGTACGCAGCCGCTGGAACGGATAGGGTTGAAGCTTGGCGAGATCAGGATTCACAGCGGCACACGCGAAAAAAATATCATTATAAGGGTAAGCCGAATGCCGACCAACCGCAGTCTCTATGCCATTTCCGGCTTGCTCACCGGCGCCACCGTATGGGGCGTGGTGTGGTATCCATTTCGCCTGCTGGATGGTATGGGGGTGAATGGCATTGCTTCTACGCTGATCGTGTTTGCGATTGCGCTTTCCATCGGCTTGATTGCTTATCGCCATGCCTTGCGCGAAATCAACCCGAGCGCGGCGCGCTTAATCTGGATCGGGCTGGCCGCAGGGTGGACCAATCTGGCGTATGTGGTGGCGGTGATTCACGGTGAAGTGGTGCGCGTCATGCTTTTGTTTTATCTCGCCCCCTTATGGACGGTGTTCTTCGCGCGCTATTTTCTGGATGAGCGCTTAAATAAAGCCGCGATCCTGGTCATGGCGCTGGCGCTTTCCGGCGCAGTGGTCATGTTGTGGCATCCGGAACTCGGCAAGCCCTGGCCGAAAAGTGGCGCGGAATGGATCGCGATTACAGCGGGTATCGCCTTCGCCCTGACCAATGTGCTCACGCGCCAAGCGGCGCAGTTTTCCGTGCAATTGAAAGCGCTCGCGGTATGGAGCGGGGTGGTGGGGGTGGCCTTGATCTGGGCCTTGATCGAGCCGCCGCAGTGGCAAGCGGTGGCACAGCTTGAAGTGGCGGGTTATGGCTTGCTGTTCCTCGTTGGGCTGGTCATTTTTATCGCCACGGCAGCCATGCAATATGGGCTGACGCACACGCCCGCAAATCAAGCCATCGTGATTTTGTTATTCGAATTGGTGGTGGTAGCGGTATCGTCGTATTACTTGGCGCACGAAACCTTAAGCCTGCAAGAATGGATTGGCGGCGCGATGATTGTGGCGGCGAGCATATTTTCCGGCATGCTGGAAAAAGAAAAATCGGCGGGTGCATGAAAATTACACAACTACTGCATAGCTCGATCTTGGTGAAGGATATTGAGCACGCGCGAGCGTTTTACGAAGGGGTATTGGGATTAACCCCGAGCGCCCAGCGTCCGGACTTAGGCTATCCCGGCGTGTGGTACGAATTGGGCGCGCAACAGATTCACATCCTCGCCTTGGCCAACGCGCCGCAGCCGATACACGCCGAACATGGCGGACGCGACCGGCATATCGCGTTGGCGATCGACGATATCGCCGCGCTTAAAGCCAAACTCGATGAGATGAAGATTGCGTACACCCTGAGCCGCTCTGGACGTCGTGCCTTGTTTTGCCGCGACCCGGATGGGAATGCTTTGGAGTTTGTTGAAACCTAACGCGTTCTCGCCTGTAGCGCGCGACGATGGTAGCGAAACAGCGTGCGCTCCAGCCATTCCTGCACGTCTTCGCTGAGATGAATCAACTTGGCATGGATTTTCGTTCCCTGGACGCCGGTGACATGCACCGGCAAGGTGAGCGGCCAGTGCAGGCGCGGCGAAAGAAACAGGGTGAGCACGCCTTCGCTTCCGGCCGCGATGGGCGCGGCTGCATCCCATATCACTTCATGTGCGGCTAGCATGACTTCCACGCCGGGGAGGGAGGGCTGCTGTTTACGCATCAGTTCCCCCACCAATTGCAGCAATAAATCCACCTTGGCTTCCACGCGCCCCGCAGCATGCTCGCCGGTTGCGCTGGGATCTTTTTCCTCATGGCTCTCCAGCGCGGCGAGCGCTTGTAGGCAGACAAGATTGCCGTGCATCCATTCGGCCAGCAAGGGCTGGGGAAAAGTTGTGGCTGCAGCCCAAGCGAGTGGCAGGTGGGCATGCAATGTTATTCCGGTTTCGCTCATGTTTTTAGGATAGCAGTTTCTCGCCATATTGCGCCAAGCGTGCCGCGCCATACGCGGCTTCGCCGTGCAGGGCGGATGTCACCGGCACGCCTAATAGGCCTTCACGCAGTACGCGCCAAGCTTCGTTCTTTGCGCCGCCGCCCGCCGAAAGAACGCGTTTGACGGGGGTGGCGCCGAGTTGGGCGAGTAAAGCATAGCCCTGGGATTCAATGCGGGCGATGCCTTCCAACAGGCCATGCAGGAATTGCACATCGTTTGCCGGGCGCGGGGTGAGACGCGGCGCGAGATGCGGGTCATTGATCGGAAAGCGTTCGCCGGCTTTCGGCAAGGGATAGTAATCGAGTCCACTGGGGCGACTCGCTTCGATCTGCCGGGACAGGTCGGCCAAGGCTGCGTCATCAAAGAACTGACGCAACACCGCGCCGCCGCTGTTTGATGCGCCGCCCGCTAGCCAGAGCGAGCCTAGGCGGTGGCTGTAAATGCCATAGCGCACATCCTCTACGCGCTTGGTCGAGAGCAGTTTCAGCACCAGCGTGGAGCCGAGCGAGGTGACGGCATCACCCGGTGTGCATGCGCCGCTGGCGATGAAGGCAGCGATGCTGTCTGTGGTGCCGGCGCGCACGCAGCAGGTGGGGGAGATATCCATTTTGCTTGCCACTTCCCGCGTCACGGTGCCCAGCAAAGTGCCGGGCGTTACCACTCGCGGCAAATAGGCCGCCACGCCGAGTGGGCGCATCCAATCGGGCCAAGCCAAGGTGGCGACGTCATAGCCCAGCTTCAAAGCGTTGTGGTAGTCGGTGCAGCCTGGCTTGCCGGTGAGCATGCTGGCAAGCCAACTCGCTTGGTCGGTGAAATAGCGAGAGGCTGCGGCGTGTGGCTGCTTGAGTGCATAGAGCAGTTTAGCGAGGCTGGAGCTAGGCGCCGCAGCGATGTGGCCAAGCGGCGCGCATGCGGCAATGCGTTCGGCTTCGACGCGTGCGCGGTCGTCGTTATACAGTAGCGGCGGATGCAGGGGCGTGTTGGTCTCATCGCACAGCAAGACCGTGGACGAGGTGCCATCGATGGCGATCGCTTTGATCCGATGTCGCACCGGGGCGGGCAGGGTGGCGAACAGCCAAGCCAGCGCGTGCAGCCAGCTTTGCCATTGATTGATGTCATAGGAGCAATGCGCTTGTGCGACCAGGTTTCCCTTTGTGTCGATAACTTGGGCGCGCGCACCACTGGTGCCGAAATCGAGGCCGAGGTAGAGAGCGTCACGCATGCTTATCCGATATTAAAAAAGGCGTCACTTATGCCTGGTCTAATGACCTTATACTATGATTTGAAACCGCCAAACAACAGTATGTTGATTCGCACTATGTAACAAACGTAGCTTGAGGAGGTGCGCTGGCAATATGGATTTTACCCAGGGACAGTTTCTTGTGGGCGCCGCAGTCATTGCGCTCGCCTATTTGGTACGCGGCATCGCGGGGTTCGGTTCGGGGTTGATTGCGATCCCATTGCTTGTTTTTATCCTACCGCTTACGTTTGTTGTTCCGTTCGTCTTGATCCTGGATTACCTTGCCTCTCTTGGTGTGGGTATAAAAAGTCGTCGCGAGATCTGCTGGAAAGAAATTTTTTCGCTGTTGCCTTTCAGTTTCATAGGGACCGTTGTCGCTTTTTTCTTTTTGAGGCATATCGATACCGCGCTCCTGACCAAGGCTCTCGCCGCATTCATTATTGCATTTGGTTTGTACAATCTGTCCGGCCACGTACCCAAGGCAGGCGCTGCACGGGGATGGGGCGCATGGGCAGGGCTGTCAGGCGGCGTGGTTCACGTACTGTTTGGAACCGGGGGGCCTTTCTATGTGACGTATTTTAAAGCCCGCGGTTTGGACAAGGCTGCCTTTCGGGCGACGCTTTCCGCGGTGTTCATGATTGATGGCGCTGGGCGCTTGATCGGATTCGGGGTCAGCGGATATTTCACGCTAGGTTTTCTATACTTGTTAGCCGTGGCTATCCCGGTTATGGCTGTGTTCCTCTATGCCGGAGGGCATATCCATACCCGACTTTCCCATGCTGCGTTCCAGCGCGCGATCAGCATGCTGTTAATCTCGAGCGGCGTGATTTTGTTATTTCGTTAAAAGCCAAGCCGCGCGAGGCGGTCGTTTTAACGCTATCGAGTATGGGTGCCCCCGCTCCTTCATCCCCTGCCAATCAAGTCGGTAATGCCTGATGCCACACTGTTACTCGGTACGGTTTATCTTAAGCAATACGTTAAAGCGTGATCTTCAAGCTGACGATAAGTACTGGAACCGGACTGTCACTTGGCTAAAAAACTCGATGGATGAATTGGAACTGAGCACTTCTCCCACAAAATTTATCGCCAATATTCTGGCGATCGTAGCGATGTTTACGCCTTTGATCTGGGACGCGAAGCGTTTGGTCGAAACCTATGGCGCCAGTGTCGATTTTTTAAGTCTGCCTTTCTCAGAGCAGCTTGGATTTATCACACTATTGGTTTTGCCGGCTGTGGCGTTGCGGTATTGGCGTATTCTGCGCAAACCCGAATCCACGCCATCCCTGTTCCAATAATCAACCTCGGGTATTTGAATCGGGCGCAAACTGCGTCAGATCAACTATCGGCTGGGCTTTCCAGCCTTTCTTGCGATGTTCCGCCACCACGTTGGTAAATATCCCGCCCCGCACATAGAACTTGGCCGTGAGCCGCATGAAGCGCGGTTGAGTGGCTTTCACCAGGTCGTCCAGAATGCGGTTGGTGACGGCCTCGTGAAACGCGCCTTCGTTGCGGAATGACCAGATATAGAGCTTGAGGCTCTTCAATTCCACGCATTGCTTATCCGGGATGTAGTCCAGAAACAGGGTCGCGAAGTCCGGCTGGCCGGTCTTGGGACACAGGCAGGTGAACTCGGGAATCTCCATATGGATATGAAAATCCCGGTTCGGGTTGGGATTATCGAATGTTTCCAGTGACTTGCTAGGTTTGCTCGGCATTTGTCGTTATCTTTGTATGAATTAGGGTAAAAATCGGGGTCAAAATTAGGTAAAATTATAACCCTGCCATGACGGCTTAGGAGGATGCCCTCCCAGGAGTAAGCCGTCTCAATTCCATAAATATAACGAAGCCCGATCGTGCGTCTCACTCATATAAAGCTCGCTGGTTTTAAATCTTTCGTCGATCCCACGACCATTCACGTCCCCGGCCAACTGGTCGGCGTCGTCGGCCCCAACGGCTGCGGCAAATCCAATGTGATTGATGCCGTGCGTTGGGTGCTGGGCGAGTCCTCGGCCAAACATCTGCGCGGCGAGACCATGCAGGATGTGCTGTTCAACGGATCCGGCGGCCGCAACCCGGTGTCGCGCGCCAGCGTCGAGCTGGTATTCGACAATAGCCTGGGCCGCGCCGGTGGCCAATGGTCGGCTTACGCCGAAGTTTCGGTCAAGCGCGTGCTGGATCGCAATGGCGACTCCAATTACCACATTAATAATATCCATGTGCGTCGCCGCGACGTAATGGACATGTTCCTCGGCACCGGGGTTGGTGCACGCGCCTACGCCATCATCGAGCAGGGCATGATTTCGCGCGTGATCGATGCCAAGCCGGAAGAACTGCGTGTATTTTTGGAAGAAGCGGCCGGCGTGTCGATTTACAAGGAACGTCGGCGCGAGACTGAGAACCGGTTGCGCGATACGCGCGAGAACCTGGCCCGGGTCGAAGATATCCGCATCGAGTTGGGCAGCCAGCTTGAGCGCCTGAGCGCGCAAGCCGAAGTCGCCAAGCATTATCACGCCTTGCATGAGCAGATGACCAACTCGCAGCACATGCTGTGGTTCCTGCGCAAACGCGAAGCGCAGGCTCAATGGGAAAAAGCCACACGCGAAGTAGCGCGTTTGGTGAACGAATTGGAAGCCGAAACCGCGCGCCTGCGGGAAGCCGAGAGCCGCATGGAGGCCGCGCGCGCCGAGCATTACAGCGCCAGCGATCAACTGCACGCGGTGCAGAGCGAGGTGTATGCGGCGAATGCCGAAGTAGCCAAGCTCGAGCAGCAAATCCAGCACCAACGCGATAGCCGCAACCGCATCAACCAGCAAATCACTTCGCTCGAACAACAACTCGCGCAACACGACACCCAGCGGGCCCAGGCCAACGAGCAACTCGCCGATTGGCGCGAACAACTCGAGGGCGCCGTGAAAGCCGCCGCCGAGACGGCTGAGGCGGCGAGTGGAGAACGCAATAAACTCCCCGCCGCGCAAGTTGCCTTTGATGCCGCTCAAACGCGCAACGCCGAATTGCAACGCCAGCTGTCTGAAGCGGAGCAAAGCCGACGCGTGGAAGAAACCCATTTTGCCCATGCCGAGAAGGCGTTGGAGCAATACCGTGCGCGTCTGGCGCGCTTGCAGCAAGAGCAAGCACAACTGACCCGCCCCGATAGCGCGCAATTGGCCGCCCTGCAAGCGCAAGTGGCCAACCTGACCGGCCAACTGAATACGGCGCGCAGCCAATATAGCGAAAAACATCAGCGCCAACCCGATGCCGAACGCGCCGTGCGCGAGGCGCAGCGCAAGGTGTCCGAACATTTACAAAACCTCGCCCGCCTCGAAGCCCGCGTGCAGACGCTGACCCAGATGCAGAGCAATCTCGACCAAGACGAGAAGCTCAAGGCTTGGCTCGATAAGCACCAGTTGGCGAGCTTCTCCCGCCTGTGGAAGAGTTTGGAGATCGAGGCCGGTTGGGACATTGCCTTGGAAGGCGTGTTGCGCGACCGCGTCAATTCGGTGGTGCTGAACGATGTCAGCGCCGCCTCCCAATGGATGAGTGATATGCCGCCGGCAGCGATCAGCGTCGTGGATGGCGCTGCGGGCAGCATGAATGACGGTGATACCAGTTCCACTCTCACCCCGCTGAGCCGCTATGTGCGCTGGCGTGGCCAGGGTGGTGGCTGCGTGGCCGATTGGTTGCATGGCGTGTATGCGGTGGCGGATTGTAGCGAAGCGCTGGCACGGCGCAATGAGCTTCAGCCGGGCGAGTTGATCGTGTGCCAAGCGGGCCATGTGGTGACGCGGCATGGCGTGAGTTTCCACGGCGAACAATCGCCGCTGCATTCGGTGCTGATGCGCCAACGTGAGATCGAGACACTACAGGCGGAAATCCAAGCCGGAAAAAACGCGCAAAGCGGCATCGAGGCCGGCGTGACCGAGGCCGAGGAGCGCAGCGCCATACTCAAAACTGAACTTGCGACAGGCCAAGCCGAGATCAGCCGCGTGCAGCAAGAGTTGCATCGGGTGCAAATGGACGCGCAGCGCATGACGCAACTGGAGCAGCAAGCGGCACAGCGCGGCGGCGCCATTGAGCGTGAAATCGGCGAAGTCACTGCCGCGCTGGGCACGGAGGAAATGAATCGCGCGCGTATCGGCGAAAACCTAAAAACCCAGCGCATCGCGATTGAGGCTTTGCTGGCCGACATGCAAGACGCCAAGATCGTGCGCGAGGAAGCCACTGCCACCCTCAATCGACAGCGCGAAGCTTTGGCGCAGGCCGAGCGCGCCGCGCAAGAAGCGGCGTTCAACGAGCGTGCCGCGCGCGCCAAAATCCAGGAATTGGAAAACATCGCGCGCCTGGCCGAAGAAAGCCTAAGCCGGATTAACGCCGAGAAATCAAAGTTGAGCCAGGAGCGCGATGGGCTGGATGAAGCGCCGATGAAGCAAGCCCTGGATCGCGCACTCGAAACGCGCCAAGCGACGGAGCTGAAACTCGCCACGGCGCGCGATGTGCTGGCGCAGGCGACGCTCGCACTGCAAGCGGTGGAGCAAGCGCGCCTCGGTTCCGAGCAGCGGCACGACCCGCTGCGCGATAAATTGGAGCAAGCGCGGCTCAAAGAACAGGAAGCGCGTCTGGCCGACGAGCAAGCCGCCGCGGAACTACAAGAAGCGGCGGCGGATCTTGAGCAGTTGGCCCAGCAAGCGGAAAAGGGTGCCAAAGCCGATCATCTGCAACGTGAGATTAATCGCCTCAAACTGGAAATCGAAGCGTTGGGTGCAGTGAATCTGGCGGCGCTGGATGAGTTGCAAGCGGCGAGCGAGCGCAAGCAGTATCTCGACGCGCAATCAGCGGATCTGATGGAAGCGGTCGACACGCTCGACCAAGCGATTCGCAAAATTGACCATGAAACGCGTGAGCGCCTGCAAGCCACTTACGACACGGTCAACGGCTACTTCAAGGAATTGTTCCCGAGTATTTTCGGTGGCGGCCATGCGGAACTGGTGCTGACCGGCGATGAAATACTCGACGCGGGGGTGCAGATCATTGCGCAGCCGCCGGGCAAGCGTAACAACTCGATCCACTTGCTGTCGGGTGGTGAGAAAGCGCTGACCGCGCTGGCCCTGGTGTTCTCGCTGTTCCGCCTCAATCCGGCGCCGTTCTGCCTGCTGGACGAAGTGGACGCCCCCTTGGATGATGCCAACACCGAACGCTATTGCGAGCTGGTGAAGAAAATGTCGGAGCACACGCAATTCATGTTCATCACCCATAACAAGATCACCATGGAAATGGCGGAGCAATTGGTGGGCGTGACCATGCCTGAATCCGGCGTATCGCGCATCGTGGCGGTGGATGTCGAGGTCGCCATGAAAATGCAAGAACAAGCCGTCGCCTAATGGCCAGAAATACTCGGCTGTTGCCCTCTCTCCTAACTCTCTCCCGCTTGCGGGAGAGAGGGACGTAGGCTCGCTACACGCGAGTCTCATTTTATGGAAAAACAATGAGCGATTTGCATTTAAGCCTGATGGGCTTCGGACTCTTGGTCATTATCGGAGTCGTGGTTTATAACTGGATTCAGGAGCGCAAGTTCCGCAAGATCGCACAGCAGCGCTTTCAAGCGCCACGCGAAGATGTGCTGATGATCGACCCTGATCCATCTATCGGTGCGACGACTCTCGGTCGCGCTACGCTTAACGATGTGCGTATCGAGCCAAAGTTGAGCGAGGAAGATTCAGATATGCTTGAATCCGAGCTTGAGTCCGATGTTGAACCCGAGGTTGAGGCAACGCCGGTAGCACCTCCAGCGAGAACACGAAAGGCCGAGGGTGAAATACCGGCGCCGATTGACGTCAACATTGACTATGTCGTGCGTCTGGATTTTGCCGAGCCGGTAGAAGCCGCCGCATTGCGTGCCGCGCTGGGCGCGTCGAATCTGGGCAAGACGCTCATTTGGCGTGGGCTTGATGCCACCGGCCAATGGGATGACGTGACGAGCGCGCGCGATCACGTGGCGTTTTCCGCCTTGTATGGCGCGTTGCAACTGGCGGATCGAGCCGGCGCGCTGACGAGCGAGGAGATCACGCAATTTTCCAACCAAGTGCAACAGGCGGCAGAGACTTTAATGGCGGTGGCACAGATGCCGGAGCGACAGTTTGCGCTTGATACAGCAGCCAAGTTGGATGAGTTCTGCGCCGATGTGGATATTTTGGTGGGTATCAATGTGATCGCGCTGGATCAGGATACTTTTCCGGGCACCAAAATCCGCGCACTGGCCGAGGCGGGCGGTTTTAAGCTGGCCAGCGATGGCACGTATCAATATCAAGATGATCACGGGGTGGTGTTGTACACCTTGACCAACCAAGAATCGGCGCCGTTCAAAATGCAGGAAATGAAATATCTGAACACGCATGGCCTAACGTTGTTGTTCGATGTGCCGCGCATCCCGAACGGTTTGCGTTCATTCGACCACATGATTCAGTTCGCGCACCAATTATCCGATTCCCTCAAAGGCATGCTGGTGGACGACAATCTGCGTCCCTTGACCGATGAGGGCATCGCCAAGATCAAGCAACAGATTTCGATGATTTACGGGAAGATGGATAAACACGGCATCCCGGCTGGTTCGGCGCGCGCACAGCGCTTGTTTTCTTAAGTTTGATTGCCATTTAGCCGCGAATTAACGCGAATTTTCGCTAATTAAACCAAATAAGTCGGGGTAAAAATTGGCGAAAATTAGCGTTAATTCGCGGCTAAGGGTTTTTATATAGGTTACATCCCGCCATGACGATTCCGCACGCCGTCGCCGCCCGAGTCAAGCAACTGCGCGAGGAAATCGAGACCCACAATTACCGCTATTACGTGCTCGATGCGCCGACGATTCCGGATGCGGAGTTCGATAAGCTTTTTCGCGAACTGCAAGCACTCGAAGCGGACTATCCTTCCCTCGCTACGCCTGATTCGCCTACGCAACGCGTAGGGGTTAGCCCCATCACTGAATTCGCACAAGTGACGCATCGAGTACCGATGTTGTCGCTTAACAATGCATTTGAGGACGAGGAGGTCGAGGCCTTTGACCGCCGCGTGCGCGAAGGGTTGGGACGCGACAACATCGACTATGCGGTTGAACCCAAATTCGACGGTCTCGCACTGAGCTTGGTGTATGAGCATGGTGTGCTTACCCAAGCAGCGACTCGCGGCGACGGTTACACCGGGGAGGATGTGACGGCGAATATCCGCACGATTCATGCCATCCCCTTGAAATTACATGCCGCCCATCCGCCGCGGTTGCTCGAAGCGCGCGGCGAGGTGCTGATGCTGAAACGCGATTTCGAGCGCTTGAACGCCGCGCAGCGTGCCAAGCAGGAAAAGGAATTCGCCAATCCGCGCAATGCCGCAGCCGGCTCCTTGCGCCAACTCGACCCGCGCATCAGCGCGTCGCGCAAACTGACTTTTTTTGCCTATGCCATCGGCGCGGTAGAGGGCGCGCCATTGCCGCGTCTGCAAAGCCAAGTCATGGATTGGCTGGCCGAGCTGCATTTTCCAGTTTGTTCTGAGCGGCGCGTGGTGACGGGCGTGAGTGGCTTGCTCGAGTATTACCG
>JAUXTZ010000069.1 GCA_030681095.1 Burkholderiales bacterium | reverse complement strand
ATTCAGGCAGGCTGGATATTCCTGCGCGAGGGCGAGTCCGGCTGCAAACTCGCCGCCGCGCGCAACCTGCCGCCGGCGCTGGAACGCAAGGACGCGTTCGATGGGGAATGTCTGTGCCGCCGCAAGCTGGCCGCCGGCGATCTCGATTCGGCGACGAATATCGTTGAATGCGAACGGCTCGCCACCGCGAAGGGCGACACGCGCGAGCTGTGCTGCCACGCCAGCGTGCCGCTGTGGACCGGCGACCGCATGCTGGGCCTGATGAATCTAGTCGGGACGGGGCAAGGGCTGTTCGACGAAGAAGAACTGAAGGTGCTATACGGCGTCGGCAATCAGGTGGCGGTGGCGCTGGAACGGGCTAGGCTGTATGAACGGATGGAGCGATTGGTCGAGGAACGAACCGCCAGCCTCGTAGCCGAAGTGGAACAGCGCAAGGCGCACGAAGCCAGAATCGTCCGGCTTAACCGGATTTACAGTGTGCTCAGCGGCATCAACACCACGATCGTGCGCGTACGTGAAGCGCAGGAACTTTTCGAGACGGCGTGTCGCATCGCGGTGGATCTGGGCCTGTTTACGTTCGCGTGGATCGGCATGCTCAAAGAAAGCGGGCGCAAGGTCGCGCCGGTCGCCAAAGCAGGCCGCGACGACGGTTATTTGTCGCAAATCAATTTATCCGCCGTGGAAGATGATCCCGGAAACTGCCGGCTGACGGCGGAGGCGATGACGCAAGCGAGGCCGGTCATCTGCAACGACATCGCTACGGACGAACGCATGGCGGCGTGGCGCGACGAAGCTTTAAGCCGCGGTTATCGTTCCGCGGTTCTATTCCCGCTCATACTGGAAGGACGGGCGATTGGCGTATTCGTGCTCTACGCGCCGGAAGCGAATGTTTTCGACGAAGAGGAAATGGCGCTGCTGACCGAGATGGCCGGCGATATTTCCTTCGCCCTGGATCACCTCAAGAAAGAGGAGCGTCTTAATTATCTGTCTTACTTCGATGCTATTACCGACCTGCCAAACCGCGCGTTATTCCTGGATCGGGTTGAGCAGCGTGTCAATTCCGCACACCGCGATCAGGAGGTGTTTTCCGTCATCATGCTCGACCTCGAACGGTTCGGCAGCATCAATGAATCACTCGGCCGCCAAGCGGGGGACAGTCTATTACGCCAGCTCGCGCAACGGCTGAAACAGGTGCTCAACGAAACGGATATTCTGGCCCGTCTTTCGGCTGACTATTTCGGCATTGCCACTCGGCACGACGATGAAGGTGCGGACATTGCCCATGTCCTGGAGAAGATTTTGTCCGAGATACAGAATCAGCCATTCCTGATCGGCGGGCAGGAACTGCGCGTTTCGGCCAGGGCGGGGGTATCGTGTTATCCCGCCGACGGCCAGGACATCGAGACCCTTTTACGCAACGCCGAGGCCGCGCTGAAAAAGGCCAAGCTCTCCGGCGACAAATATCTGTTCTACACGCCCGAATTCAATGCGCGGGTCGCCGAGACACTGACGCTCGAAAACAAACTGCGCCGCGCACTGGAGCATGAACAACTGGTGTTGTATTACCAGCCGAAGGTCGAGCTTAAGAGTGGACAAATCTGCGGACTGGAGGCGCTGCTCCGTTGGAACGATCCCGAAACTGGCCTGGTGCCGCCGCTGAAATTCATTCCCCTGCTCGAAGAAACCGGGATGATTCTCGATGCGGGACGCTGGGCATTAGCGAAGGCGGTATCGGATTCTCTGGCGTGGCAGTCGAAAGGCCTGGTGGTTCCCCGGATTGCCGTCAATGTTTCGCCGATTCAGCTACGACAGAAAGATTTCGTCGGCATGGTAGCGCGTGTGATAAGCGGCGCCGAAAACGCGGCGGTGAAGCTGGAACTCGAAATTACCGAGAGCCTCATCATGCAAGACATAGAGGCCAATATCCTAAAGCTCCGCGCTATTCGGGAGATGGGCATCGAGGTCGCGATCGACGACTTCGGCACCGGCTACTCCTCGCTCAGCTATATCGCCAAGCTGCCTGTCAACGTCTTGAAAATCGACCGGGCGTTCATCATCAACATGGCGAGCAACGCCGATGATCTGAGCATCGTCTCCACCATCATTTCTCTGGCGCATTCCCTGAATCTGCGGGTGATCGCAGAAGGCGTGGAGACCGAGGAGCAGGCGAATTTGCTGCGGCTGCTCAAGTGCAATGAGATTCAGGGATTCTTGTTCAGCTCCGCGGTTCCGGCGGAGAAAATCGAGGTTTTCCTGCGAGAGAAAAAAGCACTGGGAAAGCAGCCGGGATAAAATTCGCCCGCCTGACCGCCGGCCTTTCTCCTGCTGTTGCTGCTATCGATCACTTTAAGTCCGTCGACAATCCCTGGCCACCAAGCGGAAAAGAGGTGCCGCGCGAGTTGGATCCGGGGTGCCGCTAAACTTATTGGGGATTGGTACGCCATAGCGCACTTGCTTCCAGCCGCCATGCAAGCAGGATGCTTGCACTACATACGTAAACTTACCTTATCCCTTGACTCCGTACTGCGGTACGGGGTTTATGCTTCGTGTCATTAGCCAAATGAAGGATGACCGATGAACGCGAAGCAATCCCTCTTAGCCAGTGCGCTTGCCGCAATCGGCGCCTCGGCCTGCTGCGTCCTGCCGCTGGTGTTATTGATGCTCGGTATCGGCGGCGCTTGGGTGGCGCAGCTTACCAAGCTTGAGCCGTATCGCCCGATTTTTGTATTCATCGCCCTGATCTTTCTTGCCCTGGCATGGCGCAAGTTATATCGCGCGCCACAAGCTTGCGATGCCGATAAGCCCTGCGCCAACGACCAGGTCATCGCCCACCAGCGCGTGCTGTTTTGGATCACCATACTGCCTCTTAGCGCACTCTTGGTTTTCCCTTGGTTTGCCCCGTATTTCTATTAGGAGATGAATATGCGAAAAATAATTGCAAGCATTGCGCTCGCACTGGTCAGCAGCGCCGCACTCGCCGCAGTGCAAACGATCACCCTATCGGTGCCCGGTATGGATTGTCCGGTATGCCCAATCACCGTGAAAAAAGCGCTGGAAAAAGTGGATGGCGTGAAAAAGGCGAACGTAGAATTCAAATCGCGCGAAGCCAAAGTCACTTACGACGACGCGATCACCACCCCGGATAAACTCATGAAAGCCACCACGGATGCCGGCTACCCTTCCACGCTCAAGGGAGCCGCTAAGTGAGTGAGATTATTCCCGACTCCACGATTACCTGTCCGCACTGTGGTTTCAGCAAAACTGAAACCATGCCCACCGATGCCTGCCAGTGGTTTTATGAGTGCACGCACTGTCATCAAGTACTCAAACCCAAGGCGGGTGATTGTTGCGTGTACTGCTCTTACGGCACCGTGCCTTGCCCGCCGATTCAACAACAGCGTAGTCAAGCGTGTTGCACGGGTGGAAATTAAATTTTGGCGGGTAACAGGCCATGCGCTTGATAGATTTGGCTGACGGTATCGCTCAATAAGAAATCGAGCAGCAGCTCTCCCCACATGCCGCCATCGCCGATGAGGCCGGCGTTGAAATAATTGATGTCGCACGACTGCTCGCCTACCGAGCCCTCCGGCCACACAAAATCGAATAGCTCAGGGAAGATGCGCTGGTAGCGCAGCGCCAAGTGATAGAACACTAGCGCCGTATCGACGCGCCCATCCACGACTGCCTGGGGCGCTTCGCGATGATGAATCGCCTCGCCGTAAATCAGCTTATTGGGGTTGGGCTGTCCCGGTGCATGCGCCAGAAAATCCAGCGTCAAGCCATGCTGCATCCCCAAGCGCCGCAGGCATTCAGTGTAGATTTGATAGCTCACCTTCTCGGTGATGGGATTGGATAAAAACAGCCGCACATCGTCGCGCAGCAAATCGGCCACACCGGCAATGTGTTTCGGATTATCTTTCTTGACCAGCAGCACGATGCCCCGGCAGCGCATGAACGGCACATGCTCGGTCATGCGCCCTTCCGCTACCAGCGGATCCAGTAATTGCGGCGGGCTTATGAATACATGCGGCGCAATTGCGAGTCGCAGATTGCCGATATGCAGGCAGCCGGCGCGCAGCATTTGCAGCGCTACGCGCGGCGGGGTGGTAGTGTAGAAAATCTCACCGACTTCGGGGTGCTTCGCGGCGAACGCGCGCAGCGCTTGTTCCAAAGCCATATGGTGGTTGCCGTCGGAGAACACCACCAATTGCGCGTGCGCCGGATCGCCGTGAAAATCCAGACAGATATTAGAGCCGGGCTGCGCGAATCGCGGCTCATCCCCGCGCGCGGCGCGCGCCGATTCCTCTGGCCAAAGTAGCTTACCCATCTTGATCGCGCGCCGCGCCTCCCCTATTCAAATGCGATGAACAATGCCGAGGTCCACACTTTAGCATCGTCCACCTGACGCCCAAAAAAATACACCGGCCGGTGGCCGTGCGGGCCATTGTGCGGATCGATGTTGAGCGTGCCGCTGACTTCACGCGGCGCGGGCAGATCGCTCATGCGCTCAAAGCCAAGAAACATTTCTACGCCGGGCAAATCTTTCTTTAGGCGCGCGGCCTCGAGCAGCTCCGCCCCGGTAAATTCCCATTCGAATTTAGGACAGTGCACGAAGGGATTGCCCTTGAGGGGATCGCCCACCTTCACATAACCATCGATCGTGCCCTCAACCCGTATTTTCGCCGTCTTGAGATGCGAGACATCGATCTCGATCGCGTCTACGTCACCGTAAGTATCGCTCTTGAAACCAATCGTGGTCGCGCTTTCACGCCAGCAGGTTTCTTCGCGATGCTCAAAACCCAGGCCTTGGAAATCGTTGATCACCGCGTTGGTAATGGTGACCGTCCCTTTCCAAATGGCCCAACGGTAACGATCCTTAACGCGTGCCCCACCCCAGCGAAAACGCACCTTGCGCTCGGAATAACCTAGCTCTTGCTGCAAATCACGACGCCAGATTTCACCCGTGTGATCCAATGCAACGATCTCATCCCAGCCGCTATCGCCCAGAAAGCGATAATCAATTGTCGCCTGGCCTTTGTGTGTGAACTCATCGCCCATGATGTGATCGCCACAACTAATTAAACCGTAGGTGCGTTCACCTGTAGACGCAAAAGTATGGCGCGCGCGCAAATTGGTCGCAATATCCTTGCGCGTGAGCGACGGTGAAATCACGCCGGCCATGCCGCCCTTGGTGCCGAACACCGCCGTGCCCGGCACGCCGCCACCGCAACGGCCGCGATGCTCGTCGCCCGCCATGGTGGCGCCGATTTTGTAACCGCGCTCCATTGCCTCCTGATACAACCAGCCGAAATGACCCCAGCTCGAGCCGATTTCGATCAGACGCTCCAGCTTCGGATAATGCCAATCCAGAATACAGCGTCGCCCGCCCACATGCGGGATCAACAAATGCCCCTCGGGGTCTTTGGCATACGCCGCCCACAGTTCTTCCAGCGGCCAAGCGCCGGGCTCTACCCCGCCGCCCTTGGTGTCTTCGTTCCAATCCACCGAGCGTACATGCTCGCCGGTCTTGAGATAAGGAAACTCCGGATCTTGGTCATGAAGAAAGATCACGTTGTGATCACCGCCGGCGCAGGAACTGCCGCACCACTCGGTGCCAGGATAGGCGACGAAGCTGCCGTCTTGGGAAATTTGACGAATCAATTCGACGGTTTTGTTCCAGCGTTCGGTGGTGATATTGAAATCATTGTGCGCGAAAGCCAGCACATCGAGGCCCGAGACATCGCGGCCATAGGTCAAATTGTAACGCGTGGAGTTAGTGCCGATGGTGTCCTCGGAGTGGACATGCAAATCGCAGTAGTAAATACGCGGCGACTTCAACGCTTTATCAATGGTCACATAGAAAGTCTGCGGCTTAACCCAAGGATGCTCCAACATGCGCGCGGTGATGACCAACTCGCCCGCTTGCTGCGTCGGCAAATCTTCCAGCAGCAACACTGCCCAGTTTTTGTCCGCCAGGTTCGCGGTTTTTTCATATACGGGCTTGCCATCCAAGGTTGCGTTGATGACGACTTTTTCTGGCCGATCGCGACAGGTATTGCCCCACTCGTCTTCCGTACGCAGCCGCAAGGGAAATTTTTCACCGCTACGCACAATGCGTGAGCCGGCCCACTGCAACTGCGCTGGCGCGCCCGGTACGATCTGGATCACAAGATCATCGCCGACCGCAGCGAAGCGCGAGGTGCCGAGCGGATCAACATAACAGCGAATCTTAAAATTCTCTTCGACGAAAGTCTGCACACGCGTTCCCGCGCCGCCGAAGCGGCGATCGCCGAGACGGATGACGATATGATCGCCCGCCTTGAGATAACCATCGAAGGTATCGACGATCACTGCCTTTTGAAACGGGCGCTCATGGCCCTTCTGGTCGAAGCGCACGCTGAGCTTCTGCACGGTCGCGGGGCTCTGGCCCGGCAGCGTCGGGCTGGCATGGTACTCAGCCGAAATAAAGTTCGCGCCCGAGGGCTCGGTGTTTTGAAACAAAGCCCAATCGGAATAAAAACGGAAAGTCGCTTTAAACCAGGAGCCATCGGCCATGCCGGAAGCGCCCAGCGTATAGTCGATCACGATCTCCTGCCAGGAACCGGCCACGATGGTTTCGACATTGCAACTGACGCTTCCTAGGAAAGGCATATCCTTGGTGATGGCATACAAGCCCGGTGGTGCGGTGTAATCGCCGAGCGTTTTCTTCAATTCTTCAGGGGTCATTTTTTTCATAATGGCTTTCTGCTATTTCTTGATATAGATCGATGACGAAAAAAAGCCCGGCCAGTCCCCCGGCCAGGCTGGATTTACTTAATGAAACGGCCAAGGCGCTGCCGGATCCCACACCGGAATGCCCATGAAGGCATACCACGGCGCCATCACCAGAATGCCGTAGGCAATCGCGATCAAAATCGACACCCAACCCACTTTGGCATAATCGGTCATGGTAAAAGTACCGCTGCTGTAAGCGATTACGGCGGCGGTGATTTGCGTCGGCAAAAGATAGGCAAAAGTATCCGTATCCGATACCAACATAGTGAACGCCACCGGATGCAGGCCAAGCTTGGGCGCTAACGCAATCAGAATCGGCGCGAGCATGGTGATCGCCGCCACATTCGACAACATGCCCAAGCGGATGATGTGCGTGCCCACCATCAGGATCAGCAAAATCATCCACCACGGATGGCCTACTGCAATCGGATGAATCAGATCCGACAACCATTGCGCGAGGCCCGATGAACCCATGGCGGCAGACATCGACAAGGCGCCGGCCAGCAGCAGAAACGTGCCCCAAATGGTGCGGTCTTGCACTTCTTTCCACTTGAAGCCGAATAGGCCCGGCAGGAATAAAACCGATAAGCCGATCAGCGCCGAATTGTGCGATTTGATTTTGTGCCAGTCTTCCGTCACCCACATCAGCGCGATGAAGGCGAACACCGCCAGAATCAGCCACTCCGTCTGGCTGGTCTTGGGTAGTTCTCGGTATTGGGTTTGCACACTTTCGAAGCCGCCTTTAATGCCCACACTGCGCGTCTTGAAATAGTGCTGCACCCACCATTGCGTCAGCACAAACATGCCAAGATAGGGCCATTGCAGTTTGAACCAATCGAAGTAAGACAGATTCAACGCCAGCTCCGACTCGAACAAACCCACCAGCACCAGATTCGGCAAGTGTGCGGTCATGATGCACATGCCGCTGATCATGGAACCGTAGACCAGGGTTTGAATCACGATCGCCTTTTTGCCGGCCTGCTCTTCCGGTGTATCGCCGAACAGCTTGGTGATGCCGTTCACCACCGGCAGTAAAGTCGCAGCGCGCGCGTTCGCTGCCGGAATGATAAAGGACAGCAGCAAGTTCGCACCGAACATGGCCCAGATCACGCCGTTGACGGTCTTCACTTTCACTTTGTTCAGCAGACTTAAGGCAATACGCCGATCCAACCCCGCCGCCTGCATCAAAGCCGCGAATAAAAACGCCGCCAAGCACAGAAACACCACCGGGGTCGTAAAGCCGCTCGCCGCCTTGGGAAATTTATCCACCGAACCGCCCAGCACCAGCAGCATGGGAATCAACATGCCGGTAATGCCCACCGGAATCGACTCGAAGATCCACATGATGCAGGCCCAGACCACAACCGCTAACGTGGCCTTACCCGCAACCGTTAAACCTTCGGGAAGCGGCATCACCCATAAAATAAAAAAGAAGGCCGCCCAGGCCAGAAAAAAACCTAGGATAGATTTGGTGGGCGAGCGGCCCGATTCAACGATGTTGTCTCGGAACCGCCCAAAAAATCCCGTCTGCGTGATCTCGCTCATGGTACTGCCCCCCTGATGTATTTTTTATTTGAGATTGGCTGCGGTCAGGCTCACTAGCAGCACGCCAATTACTTGGCCGCCATCCTTCACGGAAGCCGCAATCTGCA
>JAUXTZ010000067.1 GCA_030681095.1 Burkholderiales bacterium | reverse complement strand
ATCGGTCTCATGCCCGACGCCGCACACAATAGGGATGGGGCTGGCGGCGATGGCGCGCGCGACGATTTCTTCGTTGAATTCCCATAGGTCTTCGATGCTGCCGCCGCCGCGACAGAGGATCAGCACGTCGCATTCAGCGCGCTGCCCGGCGGTCTTAATTGCTTGGGAGATGTTGAGACAGGCGCCGCGCCCTTGCACCGGAGTGGGGTAGAGCACGATGGGTATCGACGGCATGCGGCGACGGAGCGTGCTGAGCACGTCGCGCAGCGCGGCGGCTTGCAATGAGGTGATGATGCCGATCTGCTGCGGGAAAGCGGGCAGGGGCTTTTTGCGCGCGACATCGAATAAGCCTTCGGCTTCGAGCTTGGCTTTGAGTTTGCCGAAGGCTTCGAACAGCGCGCCGAGTCCGCCCGGGCGCATGTTCTCGATATTCAGCTGAAACTCGCCGCGTGCCTCGTACATGGATACCACGGCGCGCGCTTCGACTTGCATGCCTTCTTTCGGTGTGAAATCCAGATATTGATTGCGATGGCGAAACATGACGCAGCGCACTTGCGCCTTGTCGTCTTTCAAGGAAAAGTACCAGTGGCCGGATGAATGTTTGGTGAGATTGGAGATTTCGCCGCTCACCCACAGCGGCGGAAAGCTATTTTCGAGCAGCGCTTTTGCTCGGCGATTAAGCTCTGAAACCGGGATCGGCTGCTCGTCGACCCTAGTAAACAAGGTGTTTGACATGGCCGAATTGTAGCAGCTATCCACAATCCCCGAGAATTTTGCAGTTTTGTTTCAGGGAGATTGAAAATTTGCGTCTTAAAAAATTAATCCATTGAATTTAAAAGAAAATGTTGCGGCGCAAAACTTGAGCGAAATATAAAATTCATTTGCCATGGGGCATTTAACTGTGATGTGTACAGCTTATACACAGACTTATCCACAAGGTATGTGGACAGTCATAAAATTCTCTTTTGGGTTCGTCAGTTAGCTTTTATTTCAAAAATGCCTATCCACTGAATAGCGCTGGTCAGCAATTTAAAGTTTGGCTTCGAAGTCAGTTTGATGTGGGATCAAGCAGATATAAACAGCCACGGGGTAATCGCTTGTGTTATGACAAAAAGATAGTACAATGACATTCAGTTGTAAGCCCGTTAGGGCGTTTTTTCATGTGTCTCCTCCTTTTGTATCTGCTCCGCTTCGCCCCGGGTTGCCATCCTCCCGGGGCATTTTTTTTGTGCGGCGTTTTGTTCCCTTGCTGAAAACGGGTGAGCACGATAAAGTTACGCGAATTTTCCATGGAGAAGCCGCGTGCTAAGTATCATTGAAAAAGCGGGTTGGCCGATCTGGCCTTTGATTTTCGCGTCAATCCTCGCTGTGGGCATTATTGGCGAGCGACTCTGGACGTTGCGTTCATCCCTGATTACCCCCAAAGGTTTGTTGCAGTCGCTGCTGCAAGAGTTGCAAAGCAAAGGCGTTTCACCAGAAATGCTGAATCGTTTGGTGCAGAACTCTCCGCTCGGGCGGGTTTTTGCCGCTGCGCTACGCAACGTAAATACCTCGCGCGAGATCATGAAAGAAGCGGTGGAGGAAGAAGGCCGCGCCGTGGCGCATGAGTTGGATCGTTTTCTGACCTTGCTCGGCACGATCGCTACCGCTGCGCCGCTGTGGGGCTTGTTTGGCACGGTGTTGGGGATGGTGCATTTGTTCGGTGCACTGGGCCCGACCGGCAGCAACCCCGCCGAGTTGGCGCGCGGCATATCGGTCGCGCTCTACAATACCGGCATGGGTTTGTTTGTCGCGATTATCGCGCTGATCGCCTACCGCTTGTTTCGCGCAAAAGTGGAATCGCTCATTGTGGATATGGAACAACAGGCGATCAAGTTGGTTGAAGTGTTGCACGGCGAACGTAAATAGGGCCATGGCATGAATTTCCAGCGTGGCCACCAGCGTGAAGAGGTCGAAATCAATCTGATCCCGATGATTGATGTGCTGTTGGTGTTGCTGATCTTTTTGATGGTGACGACGACTTTTTCCCAGTTCGCCGAACTGCAAATCAATTTGCCCACCGCGCAGGCGGAAAAACCCCAAGATAAACCCGCCACCGTCAACGTCGCGGTAGATGCCGCCGGGCGTTATGTGGTGAACGGCAAGCCGTTCGCCGGCAACAACACGGAAGGATTGTCGACCGAGTTGAAGCGGGCGGCGGGCGCCGCGGTCGATCCAGTGGTGATTATCAGCGCCGATGCCAATGCCACGCATCAAGCCGTGGTGAGCGTAATGGAAGCGTCGCGCCAAGCCGGTTTGGCGCGCATTACCTTCGCCACCCAAGCGCAAAAATAAGTCATGGGCAAAGGGTGAGCCGTTAACGGTTTAGTTTTTACCCATCACCCAATCGTCTAATCACACATTAATCCTCATCATGACTTGGCTCGAACGTCAGTGGTACCGCTGGACGCCGTGGCATGCGATTCTGCTGCCCTTGTCGCTGCTGTTCTGGATGCTGTCCACGCTGCGGCGCGCCTTGTATCGGCTCGGTTGGTTAGCGAGCGTTAAGCTGTCGGCGCCGGTCATCGTGGTGGGCAATATCGCAGTCGGCGGGACGGGTAAAACCCCGCTGGTGATCGCGCTGGTCGCTCTGCTGAAAGAACAAGGGTATCGCCCCGGCATCATCAGTCGCGGCTATCGCGGGCAGGGCACGCTGCCGCGCCCAGTGCGCAGCGACAGCGACCCGGCTGAAGTCGGCGATGAGCCGGTGTTGCTCGCGATGAAGGCTTCTTGTCCCGTTTGGGTCGGTCAGAATCGAGTCGAAGCCGGGATGGCCTTGCTTGGCAGTCATCCGGAAGTGAATGTGATCGTGAGCGACGACGGCTTGCAGCACTATCGTATGCAGCGTGATGTGGAAGTGGTCGTGATCGATGCCGAGCGCTGGTTCGGCAATGGGCAATTGCTCCCCGCCGGCCCGCTACGCGAGCCGCCGCTGCGCCTGAAGCAGGCCGACGTGGTAGTGATCAACGGTTGGCTGCCGGGCGCACCCTTGCAGCGGCGTGAATTCACCATGCAGCTTGTCGGCGATCTGCTTTACAATCTGCGCAATCCCACGCTGCGTGCGCGGCCCGAAATATTCGCCGGGCAGACCGTGCATGCCGTAGCGGGGATCGGTTACCCGGAACGTTTTTTCAAGCATTTAAAAAAACTCGGCATGCGCTTTAGCGAGCACCCGTTTCCTGATCATCACGCCTTTACCCCACGCGATTTACCGTTTCAGGAATCCGACGTGGTGGTGATGACGGAAAAAGACGCGGTGAAATGCGTTGATTTCGCCGGCGACAATGTATGGGTGCTGCCGGTAGCTGCCACGCTCGATCCCGGTGTGGGCCTCGCCGTGTTGGGGAAATTAAGGAGTAGCCATGGATCCAAAGTTGCTTGAGATTTTAGTGTGCCCGCTATGCAAAGGGCCGTTGGTTTATTTAAAAGATAAGCAGGAACTCATTTGCAAACCGGATCGATTGGCGTATCCGATTCGCGATGATATTCCGGTGATGCTGGAAGATGAGGCGCGCAAGCTGCCTGCTGAGGAAGAAGTATGATGATGTTAGGGCGTCAGGCGTCAGGCGTCGGGCGTCCACGGTTTTGTCGCCTGTCGCCCGACGCCTGAAGCCTCATCATGCAATTCAAAGTCGTCATTCCCGCGCGTTATGCTTCTACGCGTCTGCCCGGCAAGCCACTAGCCGATATCGGCGGCAAGCCGATGGTGGTGCGTGTGGTGGAGTTAGCGCTTGCCTCCGGTGCAGAAGAAGTGTGGGTCGCGACCGATCATCAAGAAGTGGCCGAGGTGGTAAAGGCGCGCGGCTATAACGCGCTGCTCACCTCACCTGAGCACGCTTCCGGCACCGATCGCATCGCCGAAGTGGTGCACACCCTGAAGTGGGCGGACGATGCGATCGTGGTCAATGTGCAAGGCGATGAGCCGCTGCTCGATCCGCGCTTGATCACGGACGTGGCGGAGAGCCTCGCGACGCATGGCACGGCGTCGATGGCCACCGCGTGCCATGCGATTCACGACATGGCGAGTATGTTCAACCAGAACGTCGTTAAAGTGGTGATCGACCGCATGGGCTATGCCATGTATTTCAGTCGTGCGCCCATTCCCTATGCGCGCGATGCGTTTCAAAATGCGCCGACCCGTTTGCCGCAGGAATTACCGGTATATCGGCATATTGGAATTTACGCATATCGTGCCGCCTTTCTGAAAACTTACCAACAATTGAGCCCGGCCGCCGTGGAGCAATTCGAGGCCTTGGAACAGTTGCGCGCCCTGTGGCATGGCCACAAAATCGCCGTCGCGATCACCGATCTAGCGCCCGCCGCTGGAGTCGATACCCCGGAAGATTTGGCCAAAGTTCGAGCATTGTTAAAGGCTTAAAATACTGCTTATGCAGGGATAAAAACATTTATTCCCGCTGTCGGCTCCCTCGGCTTTTCCCCTTGATGAACAGTGGT
>JAUXTZ010000064.1 GCA_030681095.1 Burkholderiales bacterium | reverse complement strand
ATCGGTCTGTCGAATTTCGTATGACTATGCCTATTCAATTTCCAGGAGAGAAGCAATGAACAAACCCACCCTGCTGTTGGCCACACTGAGCCTGGCGCTGCTGGCCGCTTGCGGGCAAAAGGATGCCGAGGCTCCGGCTCCGGCGCCCGCGACCACTGCAGTACCTGCCCCTGCTCCCGCCGCCGCACCTGTCGCCGAAAACACGCTGGGCAAGACGGTATACGGGAAGACTTGCGCGCTGTGCCATGCGGCCGGCGTGGCTGGAGCGCCCAAGCCGGGCGACAAGGCCGACTGGGGCCCGCGCATTGCCCAGGGCAATGACGTCCTGTACAAACACGCTCTCGAAGGGTACACGGGCGCCAAGGGCCAGATGCCGGCGCGGGGCGGTGCCGCCTCGCTGCCCGATGACGAGGTCAAGGCCGCCGTGGCGTACATGGTGGATCAGTCGCGCTGATCTGTCTTGGCGGGAGACATCATGCGTTCTCATCTCCCTGATCCCGTTCAGCCCGGCCGGCGCCGCGTGGTATTGGCCTTGCCGCTCATGGCCTTTGGACTGCTCGTTGCGCCCGTGCAGGCCAAAGCGGGCGTGCACCAGTCCGCGCAGGCATTGATGGGGACGCGCGTGGACCTGACACTGCAAGGCCCGGACACCTCGGCCCTGGCTGCCGCGGCCAAAGCAGCGTTCGCCGAAATGACGCGGCAGGCGGACATGATGAGCCGCTACCGCAGCACCAGCGTGCTCAGTGCCATCAATCTGTCGGCCGGACTGCAGCCGGTGCCGGTGCCGCCGGAGCTGCTGCGGGTGCTGCTCATGGCGCGCCAGGCCGCGCAGACCAGCGGTGGTGATTTTGATGCCACGGTCGGAGCCCTGCGGGACTGGAATTTCGATCCCGGCCACCCGTCCATCCCCTCTGCGCGACAGATAGCGGAGCAATTGCCTCTGGTCGATCCCAAGGGGCTGGTGATTGATGAACGCGCCGGCACCGCCTACCTTGCGACAAGAGGCATGCGCCTGGATCTGGGCGGCATTGCCAAACTCCCCATCCTGCAAGCCGGCATGCGCAAGCTGCAGGAATTCGGGATGGCCAACGCGATGATCAACGGCGGCGGCGACGTGCTGGTGATGGGGCCGTTGAACGGACGCCCCTGGCGGGTGGGACTGCGCGACCCGCGCCAGCCCGACCGCTTGCTGGGCGTGGTGTCCCTGACCCAGGGCTTCGTCGCGTCGTCCGGCGATTACGAACGCTTCGTGATGCACCAGGGCCGGCGCCTGCACCACGTCCTCGATCCCCGGACCGGCTACCCAACCCGGGGGCCGCATGGGGTGGCGCTGATCAGCGAGCGACTGGAGGCGGTCAACGGCGTGGGCACGGCCATCATGGTGGCCGGCGCCGAGGCCGGGCGGGCCAGGGTGGCGCAGACACCGGGACTCGATGCGCTGATCGTCGATGCGGACGGCAGCGTCTGGTGTTCACGCGGGATGGCAACACGCCTGGCCTGAGGCCGGCACCTTTGCGCTGCAAAATCAGGCGCCCGAATCTGTTGGGCATGCGGACCTCCCTGAGGCGTATCCGTTGGCTAAGAAGTCCGTTTCAGAAATTCGCACACGTATTGCTCACGCGGCCAGCTTCAGGGGCTGGCTTTGAGCCCATCGATCACGCATGCGTGCGACCAACGCATTGAGATTGGCGCGGGTGAACTTCCACTCGAATGGACGCGCGATGCCTTCGAAGTGGCGCTCGAAGTTCGCCAGCCGCTCGGCGACCGCCTCCAAGCAAGCAAAGTCGTTGGGGGTCAGCACCTTGCGCTACACGATCGAGAAGTAGATTTCAATCTGGTTGAGCCAACTTGCATGGACTGGGCCGTGAACCGGAACCAATGTGGGATGGGCTTGTGTGAGGCGGCGCACCGACGCCGGGCCACGATGTGACGAGCCGTTGTCCGTGACCCAGAAGACGCGGCGAGCGGTGTTGTACGGCGCTTGGCTCATGACTTGTTCGACCAAACGCTCGAAGGGCGCGATGCCGGTGGTCGCTTCGCAGCGACCGAACACTTTGGTTCGATGCACATCCAGTGCAGCCAAGTACGCCCAGGCGCCACCGCGCGCGTACTCGCGCTCAACGCGCATCGACTTGCCAGGCTCGGTGGGCAGACTCGGATGGATACGCAAGCGAGCCTGGATGCTGGTCTTCTCGTCGGTGGAGATGACGAACTCGTCGGAGCGCAGTGCCTGTCCTTGCCAGCGCCGCTCGTACAGGTCCAGGATCCGCCCGGCCTTGACCTGGAAGTGCGGATCTCGCGGAAAGATCCAGCAACGGTGCCGCCAAGGGCGAATCGCGTCCTCGTGCAACCAACGCCAAACCGTGCTGTCGCTGATGCTGGCTACCAGACCCGAGCGCTGCGCGTATCGCGCCACATCGGCGACGCTGAGTCGCGACAGCGGCAAGCCCAATGTTGTGGGCAACTCGCATGCGAGCGCCCGGATCTCAACCGTGAGCTCTGGGGGGAAAGACCCGAGGGCGTCCCGGGCGAACCCTCTCCTGGAGGCCCGCCAATCGCTCCTTGAAGAAGCGCTGGCGCCACTGGCTGACCACCTCGCGTCGGGTGTCCAGCCGCGCGGCGATCTCGTCGTTGTCCATGCCTTTGGCGGCCATCAAGATCATCTTGGCTCGAACCACTTCAAAATAAGGCAACGTATATCTGGTGGCACGACGATTCAACTCGGTGGACTCATCCACAGACAACTCGATATAAAATGGGCTCTTCCTTGGCATGTGCAACTCCTGGTCGAAAGATTGCAGCACGATGCCATACGTGGTCAAACTTATCAAGTCAATACGTTGCTTTATTTATGAATATGCCTACTCAGGCCTTTCGCTTGGTCTGGGGCTGGTCTTGATTTTTTAGGGGGACGCTGTTCCGCTTTGCAGAATTCCGAGTGTCGCGCAGGTGTCCATCCGGGCCTTGCAGCCGCATGTCTTCGGGGCAAACCCTGGGGTTGACGCTGGACAGATAGTCCAGAATGGGTTTCCTCTTGTGGAGAAGCCATGTCTGAACTCAAGTTCCCCCGCGTTGTATCTCGCCGCCGTTTCACTCTGGCCATCACGGCCGGGGCGGCCACCGTCTGCGCGCCCCTGCTGGCCCAGAGCGCCTGGCCGAACAAGCCGATCCGCTTCATCGTGCCCTACACGCCGGGCGGCTTCACCGACCAGATGGCGCGCATCGTCCAGGTGGGCCTGCAAAACCGCCTGCA
>JAUXTZ010000141.1 GCA_030681095.1 Burkholderiales bacterium | reverse complement strand
TTTTTTATTTGAGATTGGCTGCGGTCAGGCTCACTAGCAGCACGCCAATTACTTGGCCGCCATCCTTCACGGAAGCCGCAATCTGCACGGTATCGATATCGGTGCTGGGATCGGGCTTGGATTCACCCTGCTGCCACAGCTTGCCATCAAACGCCTCATCGAAATTGGGCTTGCCCTTGCCGATGTAAATCGCGGGCATGGAGGTGAAGGCGACACGTTGGCTCTTATTGCCGGAGAGGACGATTTTGTTGATGCCCTTGGCGTCGGCAGTCATCCACTTCGTCAGCATCTGTCCGGTTGCACTGGTGACAAAGCCGCTCACGATCGGGTCGGCCTCTTTCAACTCGCGCCACTTGGCGTTTCCCATGGCGGGGATCGGGCCTTGCGCATTGGCGTCTTTTACCGCTTTGACGATGGCCGGATCGGCTGCCCAGGTGGCCGCCTGTTTTTTATAGGCATCAATCTTCGGTTGCATCTTGGGCGTGATATCCCCGGCCCAAGCCGCGCCAAACCAAGCCGCCACAATAAACGCCCCGAGTACCTGCCCTGCACGAACCGTGAGTGATAAAAATTGCTTGTTCATTGTTCATCCTCCTAAGCACGTTGTTAATTGGTCATCGGCCAATTTTTTAGGCCAACCTTTTTTGGTAGAAGCGCATCGCGTTTTCGCGCGATTCGTTACAGCGCATTAAATGCCGCTATAAGCTGGATGTATGTCAGCTAGCTGACAATTCCTGCGCGGGATAGAATCAGTGCTAGCCCTACCTCCCAACCCGCACATCTTTTTATAGATTGATGATTAATAATGGCATTTTTCCAGGCCGCCGTAGCTGATCTACTGTCCCGCATCCCCGAGCGCGACCGTGCAAGCCTGTTTCACCTGGGTAAGGTACAAAACTACGCCAAGGCCGAATTTATATTCAGCGCCGGCGAGGCCAGCCAATATGTCTTCCTGCTGCTAAAAGGCCGCATCAAAATCTATCAACCCTCGACCGTCGGCAAGGAAGCGATTCTGTGGTTTTGCTTCGCGGGTGAGCTCTTCGGTTTGGCGGAAGCCGCGCGCGGCGGCGAGCGCGTAGTCAGCGCGCAAGCCTGCGATGCGTGCGAAGTGCTGTGCATCCGCCAGGAGCAATTCACCGCCTTTCTCGAAACGCATCCGAAAACATCGCTCATCATCGTGCAAGTGTTGGCGTGCCGACTACGTGTACTGGGCGATGTGGTGATCAATCTCATCAGCGACGACGTGCGCACGCGCATATTAAAAATGGCGCTGCAATTAGGCTCGCGCTGCGGCATCCCCTCAGCCCAGGGCCTGTGCTTGGATATTGCGCTGACCCATCAGGAAATCGCCGACATGATCGGCACCACCCGACAAACCGTGACCACGACGCTGGGCCAATTAGAACGGGAAGGCTTGCTCGCCATCGACCGCCACAAAATCCACATCACCGGCAGCGAATTATTGGCGCAAGCCGGGCACACGCCGGCTTTGGTTTAAGTAATGACCAACATTCTCCTCACCACCCTCAACGCCCGCTATTTCCACGCTGCGCTCGGCTTGCGCTACCTCGTGGCGAATCTGGGTGAGCTCGAACCTGAAACCAAAATCATCGAATTCATCTTGCAGCATAAGCCGGCGGATATCGTCGAAGCCTTGCTGGCGGAAAATCCTAAGATCGTCGGCTTCGGAGTCTATATCTGGAACGTGCAGGAGATCACCCAAGTGGTCGCGATGCTGAAGCGCGTCGCACCCGAAGTGATCGTGGTGCTGGGCGGGCCGGAGGTGAGCTACGAGTGCGAGGAACAAGCCATCGTTGCGCTGGCCGATTATGTGATTACCGGTTGGGGCGATGTCAGCTTCGCCCAATTGTGCCGGCAATTGCTCGCGGGCGAGCAGCCCGCACAAAAAATCATCGCTGGTGAACAGCCACCGCTTGCCGACATCAAGCTGCCCTACCGGCTCTACAACGATGATGATATCGCGCACCGTTTTCTGTATGTGGAAGCCTCGCGCGGCTGCCCCTTCAAGTGCGAGTTTTGTTTATCCGCATTGGATAAAACCGCGTGGCCCTTCGATCTGGATTTATTTTTAGCCGAAATGAGCCAGCTTTATACGCGTGGGGCGCGCACGTTTAAATTCGTGGACCGCACCTTCAATCTCAACATCAAGGCAAGCGCGCGCATTTTGGAATTTTTCCTCGCGCGTTTGGATGACAAACTCTTTGTGCACTTCGAAGTGATCCCCGATCACCTGCCGGACACGCTCAAAGCGCTCATCGCACGCTTTCCACCGGGCACGCTGCAATTCGAGGCAGGCATTCAAACCTTCAACCCCGAAGTGCAAACCCGCATCAGCCGCCGCCAAGACGACGCCAAGGCAGCGGACAATTTGCGCTGGCTGCGCGCGCATTCCAACGCGCACCTCCATGTCGATTTGATCATCGGCCTGCCGGGCGAGGATATGGCGAGTTTCGGCGCGGGCTTCGACAAGTTGATAGCATTGCATCCGCATGAGATACAAGTGGGCATTTTGAAACGTTTGCGCGGCACGCCCATCGTGCGCCACACGGAAACTTACGGCATGCGCTATAGCCCTTACCCACCCTATACGGTGTTGGCAACCAACTGCATCGATTTCCCCACCATGCAGCGCCTGACGCGCTTTGCGCGTTACTGGGACATGATCGCGAATTCCGGACGATTCCCCGCCGCCTTGGCGCTGATCTTGGGCGATGCCCCGTTTGCGCGGTTTTTATCGCTCGCCGATTGGCTCTTTGCTGAAACCCGGCAAACACACCAGATCGCTCTCGATCGTTTGTACGATTTGGTGCACGCGGGTTTAGTGACGAATATGGGGTGTTCGAGTGAAGAAGCCACGCTTGCGCTGACACAGGATTACATAGGCAGTGGCGCGAGGGGTGCACCTGCATTTCTCAAGCAAGATAAACCGGGCACGGATAAAACAGGAAAAACCAAATCAGTGACTCAAGCAACACGGCAGTTACGGCATCTGGCGGGTTAGAACCCCATCACCTTTTTCAAATCAAAACCCCACTTCGCGACATCTTCCAGCCCCTCTATTCCATCTTGCGAACGGCTCAGATCGATCACTTCCATCTTGATCGGGGCATTCGATTTGGTCGAGAAAAATACTTTGACCTGGGGGGTAAGCAGACTTTTATCCGACTGATCGGTAATCACAGCCAGCCTTCCGGATTTTAAGCGTACCAGCGAACCGGCGGGATAAATGCCGATGGTTTTTACAAAGGCCTGAAACACGGTCTCATCGAAATGGCCGTTGCGCCATTCTGCCATGCGCTTGATCGATTCTGCCGGATCCCATCCGTGTTTGTAAGGCCGTTCGGAAGTAATCGCATCATACACATCACACACCGCGCCCATGCGTGCATGCAAGGTGATCGCATCGCCGGATAGTCGCTCGGGGTAGCCACTGCCATCCATTTTTTCATGATGATGCAAACACACATCGAGCGAAATCGCATCGCTCACCTGTGCCTTTTTTAAAATTTCCCAACCCTGCATCGGATGGTTTTTCATGACAGTGAATTCCGCGTCCGTGAGTTTCCCCGGCTTGTTCAATACCTCCAGCGGCATGCCCATCTTGCCCACATCATGCAACAAGCCCGCCAAGCCTACTTGGTGAAGTTCTTCGTCGATTAACCCCATCTGCTTGCCGAGTGATGTCATCAACACACACACCGCAACCGAATGCATATAGGTGTAATCGTCCACGGTTTTCAAACGCACGATGGACAGCAGCGCCCCTGCGTTACGCTCGATCGATTGGTTGATCTCATCCACCAAGGGCGCGACCACACTGATGTCGACCGCTTTACCCATGCGCGCTTCGTTGAATAAATTCGTCACCGCGAGCTTGGCCTTGCCCTGGATCTGCTTTGCTTGTTCGATCTCTCGGTCATATGACACACGCGGAACGGGCGGCGGCATTTCCTTCTGCGCCACCGGCGCAGGCGCGGTGGATTTTGCTTTGGGTGCTGGCGCGGATTCGACATCCAGCCCCTTGTCGGTATCGATCACTAAGTCGGGCACACCGCTCTCTAAAAGCGCCTGCAAATCTTCTGCTTTGGCGAGTTTGAATGAGGAACGCCAGAACGGATGATCCATCCAGCGCCCGCCTAGCGTTTGAATGAACATGCCCAAGCGTAATTGTTTAATCGGTATTTTTTTAGCATTACTTATTTTGAGTCGTACTACGTGAGACGGTTTCGATCTAATCCTCTCCTTATTACGGCTCGATAACCCTATTTCTTTAACTTGAATTCCCTTCCAAACAATATGGATTTCATATTTAATTCAAATGCTTAAACAATCGTTATAAGGCGTTAAATCCTGATAAATTCGGTATACTTTAAGCATGAATCAAACCGCTTTTTCCATTCTAAAAAACCGCGACTACCGCTGGTGGTTTACCGGCCAAGCCGCGTTTTTGCTTGGCAATAAGGCGCAAGGCGTCGCGGTGACCTGGCTGGCCTATTCCCTCACCGGGTCGGTCACTATCCTGGGTGTGGTGGCGGCGCTTACCATGCTGCCTTACTTAATTTTAGGCCCCGTCGGTGGCTGGCTCGCCGACCGTTTCGACGAGCGAAAATTAGTCATGCTGACTCAAGGATCGTTTTCCCTGCTCGCCCTGAGCATGGCGGCTTTGCACGCGGCAGGGCTGATGAACATCGCATTGCTGCTGCCCTGCGCGCTGGGCATCGGCCTCATCAGCGCGCTCGATGCGGGCCCCCGGCCCGCGCTGGTACAGCGCATCGTCGGTGATCGCGCCTTGATGCCGAAGGCGGTGGCGCTGAACGCGATCGCCTTCCACGTCTCGCGCTTCGCCGGCCCGGCAATGGCCGGGATGGTGTTAGCGCTGGCGAATGAATGGGTGTGTTTTTTGTTGAATGGGCTGGCGAGTCTGCCGCTGCTATTCATCCTCGCCCGGATGCGCCCGGCACGCGAAGCACACAGCGCACATCAGCCCGGCTTGCTGCAAGGCTTCGCCTACGCTGCGGGCCACGCAGAGACGCGCATGCTCTTGATGGCCTTCTTTTGCGTGGGCTTGCTCAGCTCGCCTTATATTATGTTGCTGCCCTATTTCGCCAAGGAAGTATTCGCGGGCGATGCGTCCTACTACGGCTTTTTATTCGCCGCCTCCGGCTTGGGCTCGCTTGCGGCCAGCTTCACCATCGCGCTGCGCAGCCCCGTGCATGATCTGCCCCGCGCCGCGCTCATCGCATTTAGCATCGCCGCCTTGCTGATCGCCGCATTCGCCAGCACCACAAACATCGCGCTTGCCCTCCCCTTGCTCACGGCGGCAGGCTTTGGCTTCACCTACGGCGCGATCTCGCTCAACACGCGTATCCAGCTCACCGTGCCGCTGGCCGTGCGCGGCCGAGTGCTTGCGCTCATCTCCATGACGGGGCTGGGCGCCATGCCGATTGGCAGCCTGCTCGTCGCCTCCGTTGCAGACACCTTCGGCACGCAATTGGCGGTGGCCACGGGTGCGGTCACCACCTGTCTCTTCATGGTGTGGCTCAAGCAACGGCATCACAGCGTTCCCCTTTTAGTCGAGACGAGATCACGATGAATTTACTCACCACCACGGCATTATTTATAGCAACGGCCGTCGCGGAGATCATCGGCTGCTACTTGCCGTATCTCTGGCTGCAAGGCCGCGCGCCGGCTTGGGTGCTCGCCCCCGCCGCGCTATCGCTCGCGGTATTCGTCTGGCTACTCAGCCTTCACCCTGCGGATGCCGGACGCGTGTACGCGGCCTATGGCGGCGTGTATGTGGCCACCGCGCTGGTCTGGCTATGGCTGGTCGATGGTGTGCGTCCGCATGTCTGGGATATCACCGGCGCGGTGGTCGCGGTGGCGGGTATGGCGATCATTATGTTCGCGCCGCGCGGCTAGCACGCTAGGCAATCATTTGCCACGTTCATTCATATTTAAAGTTAATACTAAGGTACAAACGATATGCCCTTCACAGAACAGCGCGTAATCTCCATCCGCAAATGGTCCGACAAGACCTTCAGTTTCACCACCACCCGACCCGATGGTTTCCAATTTGAGAATGGGCAGTTTGTCACTGTTGGTCTTCGGCACGAAGGCAAACTCATCGCCCGCGCCTATTCCATCGTCTCGACTAACGATGTCGATTATTTGGAATTTCTCAGCATCCATGTGCCGGGCGGC
Source organism: Burkholderiales bacterium (assembly GCA_030681095.1). Lineage (GTDB taxonomy): Bacteria > Pseudomonadota > Gammaproteobacteria > Burkholderiales > Thiobacteraceae > RBG-16-58-11. The sequence goes on along the minus strand of JAUXTZ010000141.1, from coordinate 3,582 downwards.
CCCTTCACCAGTCTGCTGGTGAATGTGCGCGAAGGCGAAGGGGTATTGATCAACAGCAAGCCCACCGGCTCGCTCACGCTCAAATACATTCAACCCGGCCGCAATCTATATCTGCTGTCGACCGGAACCGGGCTCGCGCCATTTGTTTGCCTGATTCGTGATCCGGAGGTGTACCAGCATTACGAGAAGATCATCCTCGTGCACACCGTTCGGACACAAGACGAGTTAGCGTATCGGGATGAGATCAACGCGCTGAGCAATGACCGCTTGCTTTATGTACCCACAGTGACACGCGAGCCATTCGAAACCACCGCGCGCGTTACAGACTTGTTTCGCACAGGTGCGCTTTTCTCCAAACTGGCGCTTCCTGCAGCCGACCCGGCGCATGATCGCGTGATGCTCTGCGGCAATCCGCACATGCTCTTGGAAATGCGGGCGTATCTGGAGGCGAATGGCTGGACGATGACAAGCTACAAGGGGGTCGGCAACTTTACCGTGGAAAAAGCTTTCGTTCTGCACGACGAAGGTTGATCAGGCATCTAAAGACGTTTTCCACTCTCTTAATACTGTGCCCCAAGCAAGCACATCAAACCACCATCGCTGGACCAGTATGAACTGCATTAAAATTTACCCGCCGCTACTCACGTTGCTGCTTATGCTGACGATGGGGACGTTGCACTACACCTTGCCGCAGCCGCTACTGATCAGCCCACCATTTAATTCGCTTGGTTTTGTGTTGATTGCTACCGGCATGTTGATGAATCTATGGTCGGCCTGGTGGTTTAGAAAAAATCAAACCACGATTGACCCGCGCGGCAACGCGATCTATCTGGCGCAGGAAGGGCTGTATCGCGTCAGCCGCAACCCGATGTATCTCGGCATGCTCATCACGCTATTGGGTGTGAGCATTTATTTGGGCAGCTTGATCTCATTCCTGGCGCCGCCATTATTCGTGTGGATCGTCACGGTGCGTTTTATCGGCCAAGAAGAACAAGCCTTGCTTGATTGTTTCGGCTATGAATACATTCAATATCAATCGCGCGTTCGGCGCTGGATTTAAGGAACCTCTAAAAAAACCCGTCATTGCGAGAGCACAGCGACAGAAGCAATCTGTAAGCGCCTAATTGTGCGGAAAGCGACATTGCATCTCTGGCGATATGTACTAGCATGAAAATTATCCTGCATCGCTTACTTTTTGAAGTGCGGGAACGAGGATAGGCGCGCCCCTTGCCTCTAAGCAAAATCACCCCCCCGGCGATTCAAATGCAGTACACCGGTTAATTCGGCAACGATTGCTCCTCGGCTCGCTCGTCAGATCATGGTCTGGCTATTCGGCATTTCCAGCGATCTGGGTAGGGGTAATCTTATAGAAGGAGGATTAAATGAAAGACATCAATGTAAATTTATCCGGCTTGGACATGAACTACCAAATGGCCAGCCAGATCGCACGTGCCATCGCGCATGAAATCAACGGCAAGGAACCCATTGTTGTAGCCTGGCATGATAAGGCAGAGTCACGCATGTCCCCGGTGATCGAGGGGGGTGATATCAACACACGCTGGCACGACTACGGCGAAAGCCACGGTGGTCAATTCGCGGTTGATATCAACGGTGAATACGATTTTATTTTCGCCGACCCCGGGCAATATGAAAGTGGCTTTCCCAGCCCATACGTCAGCGTGCATGACGCCCACGGACAAGAATTCCTGTGCCAAATCAACGCCCTCAAGAACCCCAGAAAACCGACCGAGGATGCGTGCGTCAAGCTTGATGATACAGGAATGGAACTATAGAAAAACCATTGGGCGGGTAAGCGTAAGCCCTATCCCGGCTGATGCTGGCAAGCGGTGCAAGACACCTCGCGAAGCACTACGCCGAGCATCCTCAGACAAACTTGGCATCAGGAGGTCATCATGAAATGCAATGTCGGCGGAATTGATCGCACCGGTCGCATCGTGCTTGGGATCGTGTTGCTGCTGGTCGGGTTGGTGGCTCCCATCGACATGGCATGGCGGATCGTGGCGCTGGTCTTTGCGGGCATCGCGCTGGTAACTGCGACCGTGCGCTTCTGCCCAGCCAATGCGATTATTGGGATCAATACCTGCGCAGGCGGGGAAAAGAAGTAGCAGCGGCTTCGGGAATTCAGGTAGCCGTATCGGATGGGTAGAGCGTAGCGATACCCATCACCATCGCTCACCAGCGAACCAGGATTTCGGCCACTTTGGATTTACTGCCGATGAACTCCTTGGGAGTAAATTTCCGCCGAAGTGCTATAAAACCTATATAGGCCGCGCCTTCTGTAGGAGGGCTCGATTTGCAATCCCCGAGGAAAAGGAAAATCAAATGAACGCCATCGAACGCATGACGCAATACCTCACCGATCACCACGTACCGTTTGAAGTGGTCGCCCATAAGCACGCCCCCACCAGCCGCCAGGCGGCCGTGGCTGCCGGTATCGGTAGCCGCCGCCTGGTCAAGGCAGTAATTCTGGAGGCGCCCGAATGCTACCTGGCGGCCATGATTCCGGCGGACGAGCAGGTGCGGCTGGGCAAGCTGAGCCAGGATTACGGCAAGCCGTTCCGCTTGGCGATGGAAGATACCGTACGCATGTTGTTTGACGGTTGCGAGCCAGGCGTCGCTCCCGGCTTGCCCATTGCCTGGGGGGTGGATACGGTGTGGGAAGATGACCTGCTGGCCCAGCCCGATCTCTACCTTGAAGCCGGCGATCACGAGCGCCTGATCCACGTGCAAACGCAGCACTTGCGCGAGATGCTGCAGGACATGACACATTGTCATTTCGCCCAGCCGCATACTTGGCATTAGAAAGCGCTGCTGGAACCCCGGTCCACGGCGCATGCTGTGGGCCGGGAAACGGGCAAACAATAAGACTGTCATATACGACTGACACCTTCGGGCGCGACAAAGCGGAGGATCGACGATGAACCTAAAAGAACTCAGTATCGCGACGTTCAACCTGTACAACCTCCACGAACCCGGCCGAGCGATTTATACAGACACGGATGGCTGGAACCAGGCCGAGCATGATCTCAAGATAGCCTGGACCGCGCGGCAACTGACGGTCCTGAAATCAGACGTTTTCGGGTTCCAGGAATTGTGGCACGCCGCCTCGCTAAGCAAAGCGCTCAACGCCGCGGGCATCGCGAATGAATATGACTTATTAACGCCACCCGATGCCACTGGCGGGAAGATTGCCTGCGCGGCGATTGTGCGCAAGGGTTTGCTCAGCGGCACCCCAGAATGGATCAGCAAATTTCCGGACAAGTTCGTACTCCAAACCAGCGGCGACGATCCGCAGACACCCGCGATCGAAGTGAACATTCGCGGATTTTCCAGGCCGGTGCTTCATTTCACGATCAAGCCGCGCACCAATGTTCCGGATGTTCATGTCTATGTATGCCACTTCAAGTCAAAAGGCCCGACCAAAGTGCAAACGGAGTCTTGGTTCAAGGCCGACAAGACGAGCTATGGCAAACACGCCACCGCGCTGGGCGCTGCGCTCTCGACCATTCGCCGCACTGCCGAAGCCGCCGCGCTGCGCTTTTTATTATCGGAACAGATGAA
>JAUXTZ010000051.1 GCA_030681095.1 Burkholderiales bacterium | reverse complement strand
GGCCGTGGTTTTGTGCGCCGCGCTGGGCGATTTTCAGCGCGCCCATGACACTTGCCAGCTTGCCGGTCGTGGGCCAATCGAAGCCGTTCACGATGCCATACAGCAAACCGCTGCGGTAAGCATCGCCACAACCGGTCGGATCAACCACCTGCTTAGCTTTAACGGGGGCGATATCGATCGGTTTACCATCAATATAGATAGCGGAACCGTTTGCGCCTAGGGTCACAATTAAGGCCTTCACCCGCTTGGAAAGTTCCGCCAGGGTTTGGCCGGTACGGTCTTGTATCAGTTGCGCCTCGTAGTCGTTGAGCGCCACATAGTCCGCCAATTCGACAAACTGCCGCAACGCTTCTCCATTAAACATCGGTAATCCTTGGCCCGGATCGAACACAAAAGGGATACCCGCTTCATGAAACTGGCGCGCATGTTCCAACATGCCATCGCGGCCATCGGGGGCGATGATGCCAAGCGTGATGCCTTGCGCATCGGTAACGCTATTCTCGTGTGAATAATTCATCGCGCCGGGGTGGAAGGCGGTGATCTGATTGTCGTCCAGATCGGTGGTAATGAAAGCCTGCGCGGTAAAGGTATCGCCAATCTGGCGCACATGGGTTGAGTCCAAGCCCAAACGCGCCAAGCGTGAAGCATAGGGGCCGAAATCATCGCCCACCGTGGCCATGATCACCGGCTGCCCGCCCAAAAGATTCAGGTTGAATGCGATATTGCCGGCGCAGCCGCCGAATTCGCGCCGCATGTCCGGCACCAGGAACGACACATTCAGAATATGAATTTTTTCCGGCAGGATATGGTTTTTGAATTGATCGCGGAACACCATAATGGTGTCGTAAGCGAGTGATCCGCAAATCAGCGTGCGCATGAAATTCTCCCTGGATTAATTCGTATTGAAGCGCCGAAGTTTAACGTATTTGTCTCGCGCCTTGTCATGGAAAAATCACCTAGCTGCAACGCCGGCTTAGCATTTGCAATTTAGAGTGCGGCCATGCGTCAAAGGCCCTGGTTCTTTATTTTGATCCCCTTGCTGCTGCACAGCGCGGAAGCGCTTGCCTGGGGTTTGGCCACGCATTTGTATTTTTCCCAGTTGCTGTTGTGGGCGGTTCCCCTGTTGGACCCGCGTTTACGCGCGGCGGCGAAACGTTTGCCGCATCTGGTACTGGCCGGCTCCTGCCTGCCCGATCTCGCGTTGGTGGGACGTGTTGCTAAGACCGACGCATTCGAAGACACCCACCACTGGGAACAGGCTGCGCGTCTGCTGGCGCGTGCCGAGAGCGATGAGGCGCGCGCCATCGCATTGGGCTATGCCAGCCACTTGTTCGTCGACATCATCGCCCACAACCACTTTGTGCCGGCGCATGAGCGCATGTGGCTGAAGCTGCCCATGGTCACGCATGCGATGTCCGAGTGGGCGATGGATGCGCACATTGCGCGCCACTTGTTCGCGATGCCGCCGCGCTTGCTGCGAGACCATCATGCAACGCTTGCCCAATACATCACAGCGGAGTTCGACTGCGATTACACCATAGCCGAGCGTGCGCTGATTTATTTACGGCATGCGACAGCTTTTTTATATGGGAGCCGCGCACACCGCTTGTTGTATGTGGGTGCAGCGAGTCTGGATCGGCATCTGGCGCGGCGCTTCGATTATTACGTCACCGAAACCGCGGCACGCCTGCCGCAGATCAACCGCTTGCTGGTGGGCGAAGCGCCCTGCTGGCGCGCGGATTTGGCGTGCCCGGAACGCACTGAGCATTTGAAGCATCTCAGCCGCGACGAGGCGCGCGGGACCTTGCCCTTGCCGGTGAACTTGTTTGCTTAGAATATTAACCACGGGGATCACGGGGGGCACGGGGAAACCCAAGTCTAATGATGTTTTCCCCGTGATCCCCGTGATCCCCGTGGTTAATTGTTTTTCAATTTAACCAGCAACGCTGGCCGGAACGCGATTGGTCACCGGGCTGTACTCGCAGATGACGTCTTCGTAAAAACGCGCCAGGCGTCGGGTCATTTCCGGTGCGGTCCATTCGCGTACATATTCTTGCGCGCTGATTGAAAGCGCGGCGCGTGCTTCGGCATTGTTGAGTAGCGCAGACACAGTGCGCGCGAAGCCGTGCACGTCGTCCTGTGCGATATGCGCGCCACGATCGTGCTGTAAAACTTCCGCCGTGCCCATGATCGCTAAGCCGACTACCGGCACGCCCAGCGCCATGGCCTCCAATAACACCAGGCCTTGGGTTTCGGTGCGCGAACTGAAGACGAATACGTCCGCGGCGCGGTAACAATCGAGCAATTCACGGCTGCGGTCGAGATAGCCGACGAAGCGCGCATGCGCAGCCAAATTCAGGTCAGTGGTGCGGCGCTTCAGCGCCGCCGAGGCGGGGCCTTCACCGGCGATGACGAGCAGCACTTCCGGGTGCCAATGTTTGAGATAGGTCAAAGTTTCCAGCAGAAAGCCAATGTTCTTTTCGTGTGCGACTCGGCCCACGTAGAGCAACAGCGGCTGTTCTGGCGGAATGCCGTGCTGTTCACGAAACCGCTGGCCATCGCCGCCGCTGAAATCGGCGAGTTCGATCCCGGTGGGGATGACCCGTGCATGGGCGTCGATGCCGTATTGGCGCAGCGCTTCGAGCATGGGGCGCGAGGGTACGATTAGGCCATCCAGTGCGGCGCATTGGCTGCGCGAAAAGGCGCGCGCCAAATAGCGCATGAAGGGCTTGGGCATGAACGGCACATAATGAAACAGATATTCCTCAAAGAAGGTGTGATACGTCTCGACGCACGGCACGCCCAGGGCGCGGGCGAGTTCCAATCCAGCGTAATGCGCGATGAAGGGCGTGTGAATGTGCACCAGGTCGAAGGTTTGGCCCTGTAGGTAGGGCAGCAGCTCGGTGATGCGCCGACGCTGCATCAGGCGGTCTTCCGGATCGAGCCAGACAGGGCGCGCGGGAATGCGCAAGATGTCTTCTTCGTCGGCGGTAACCGCGCCGTAGTCCGGCGCGATCAAGGTAACCGCGTGCCCCATGCGTTTGAGTTCGCGCCGCAGCGTCATGATGGCGGTGGAGACGCCGTTTACCCGTGGGAAGTACACGTCGGAGATCATCAGTATGCGCATTATTTTTCCTAAGCGTTACAGCAGAAATGAGAGTGTGGCCAAGCCATAGCCCAGCGCCGCCCCGGCCAGCACATCGGTGGGGTAGTGCAGGCCGAGCACGATGCGCGATAAGGCAACTAGCAAGATGAAGGGCAATAGCACCGGCGCTAACCACGGAAAATAGGCGATTGCCACCAAGCCGAATCCGACGGCGTGCAGCGTGTGCCCAGAGGGAAAGCTGAATTCATCCAAGGGCGCGGTGGTGCGGGTGATCGTGGTATGCAGATCGCACGGGCGCGGGCGCAGGGTTTTTCGCTTGAGCCATTTGTACAGCCAGAACCCGATTAAACCCACCGCGATCATGTGTAGCACCGGTTTGAGCGCGGCTTCGCGCTCCAGGATCAAAAGCAGCGCCATTAAGACGTACCAGAATGTGCCGTCGCCCAGGCGGCTGATCGCGCCAAACAAGCGCTGCACGGCACGCGCGCGATTGATGCGATTGATGAGCACGCAGAGTGCGGTGTCGGCAGCGTTAAGCCGGGCGAGAACTGAATTCATGGGTGGCTGCATAATCGTTCCTTTCGTTCGTTTTCACCACATCGAACAGCGCTTGTTCGAATTGGGAATAGATCGTGGACCAATTCATTTCTTTTGCGGTTTGGCGCGCGGCGGTGCCGAGCGCACGAACGGCTTTTGGATCGGCCGCAACTTCGCCCGCCAAGGCACAGAAGGCTTCTGCCGCATCGAATGGCGCGAGCAGGCCATTCTCGCGATGCGTGATGAGATCGCGCGCGGCGGCATAGTCATAGGCGACCACCGCGAGCCCGCTGGCCATGGCTTCCAAGGTGACATTGCCGAAGGTCTCGGTCAGGCTGGGGAAGAGAAACACATCGCCCGAGGCGTAGAAGGTAGCGAGATCCAGCCCTGTGCGCATGCCGGCGAAAATCGTATCCGGCAGGGCTTTTTCCAGGTCGCCGCGCATCGGGCCGTCGCCCACCAGCACCAGCTTGGCGCTCGGTTTGCGCGCACGCAGCGCGGCAAAAGCGCGCAGCACCACCGGCAGATTTTTTTCCGCCGCCAGCCGGCCTACATACAGCGCCACCAGATCGTTCGGCCCCACGCCCCAAGCGGAACGCAGGCAATCGCTGCGCCGCGCGGGGGTGAAGCGTTGGGTATCCACCCCGCGTGCTACCACCTTGAGATTGCGATAGCCATCCTGCAGCAATTCCTCACGCATCGCCTGCGTCGGCACCAGGGTCAAGCGCGTGCGGTTATGAAATTTGCGCAGATAACTTTCGATTGGCGTCTTGAGCCAACCCAAACCGTAATGCCGGCTGTAGTGATGGAAGTTGGTGTGAAAATCCGAGGTCACCGGAATTTTCAACTTTAACGCCGCCGACAATGCCGACCAGCCGAGCGGACCTTCTGTGACGAGGTGCACCACATCTGGCCGCTTCTCGCGCCACAGTTTGAGCAGCGAGGATTTCGCCGGCAGCCCCATGCGCAAATTGTTGTAGCGCGGGATCGGCATGCCGGGCTTGAGAATGTGATCGAGATTGGGTTCGGCTGGTCCCGTATCCTGCGCGTTTTGACGCGGGCGGATAAGCTGGATTTGATGGTCGCGCGCCTGCATCGCACTCACGATGCGGCCCGTGGTCATGGCAACGCCGTTCACCTCGGGCGGATAAGTTTCCGTCACCACCGCCATGCGCAGCAGGCGATGCGTCGTTGGCAACTCGTCAAACAGAATAGGGGAAGGCTCCATGGGCGCCAGCTTGCCGCCGGTTGGAGACGCTTTTGTTACGCGGAGTTGAAAGTTTTATGACGCAGGGATCAAGCCGCCAGTCGGCGGCCTTCTTTGAGCAGCGCGCTGAGATCGGCGGCGGGGACAGGACGGCTGAAGTAGTAGCCTTGCATTTCCTCGCAGCCCAAACGGCGCAGGACATCGAGCTGCTCTTTGGTTTCCACGCCTTCAGCAATCACGGTGAGTTGCAAGCTATGGCCGAGCAGGATAACAGTGTGGGCGATGGTCGCATCATATTCATTTACGCTGAGATTGCGCACGAAGGATTGGTCGATTTTGAGTTTGGAGAGGGGGAAGCGGCGCAGGTAGGCGAGCGAGGAAAAGCCGGTGCCGAAATCATCGATCGAAAGCAGGATGCCAACTTGGCGTAGGGCGTGCAGGGTGGCGGTGGTGCGTTCAACGTCATGCATCGCCACACTTTCGGTGATTTCCAATTCCAGATTGTGGGCGGGCAATCCGGTTTCCGCGAGAATTTCCTCTACCAAATCGATGAAGCCGGGGTGCTGGAATTGTCGCGCCGAGATGTTGACCGCCATCACCAAATCGCTGCCTTGATCGAGCCAGGTCTTGGCTTGCAAGCAGGCGGTGCGCAGCACCCAAGCGCCGATAGGCACGATGAGACCGGTTTCCTCGGCGAGGGGGATGAACTGCATGGGCGAGACCAGGCCACGCTCGGGATTTTGCCAGCGGATCAGTGCTTCGGTGCCGATCATTTCGCCAGTCAGTAAACTGACTTGTGGTTGGTAATGCAGCAGCAATTCATTGCGCTCCAGTGCACGGCGCAAGCCTTGCTCCATGGCCAGCCACTGCTCGGTACGCTCAGACAAATCCTGGGTGTAGAAACGATAGCCGTTGCCACCCTCGGCGCGGATGCGGTTCACCGCCGCTTCCGCGTTTTTGAATAGGGTTTCGACATCAGCACCGTGGTCCGGGCTGACGGCGATACCGATGCTGAGCGTGAAAAAGAATTCGCGCTCTTCCACCTTGAGCGGCTCGAGCATCGCGGCTTGCAGACGGCGCATCAGTGATTCGAGTTCGCTGGTGTCGGCGAGCTGGGTAATGAGCAAGCCGAAGGTCGCACCTTCGAAGCGGAATAAATCCACGGCCAGTGCATTTTCGGGATGTTCGGTGAGGGCGGCCCTCAAACGTTCTGCCATGGCGCCGATCAGATTGTCGCTGGCGGCGTAGCCCTGCGATTCCAATACCAGCTTGATGCGATCGGGGCGGATCAGCGCCACCGCGCAGTGGGCTTGGTTATGGTTGAGTACGATCTCCAGCCGCTCGCGGAACAAACGCCGGTTAGGTAAGCCGGTCACGGCATCTTGTAGGGCTTGGCGCACCAAGCGTAGTTCGGCTTGTTTGCGCTCGGTGATATCGGCGAGATACAAGTGGCACACATGCAGATCCGGTAGCAGGTGCACCGTGCAATCCAAGGTACGTTCGCCGATGGAATATTCCCAAGTTAAACGCTGCTGGCCGGCGGCGTTGAGTTGCATGAGGTGCAGTTCCAAATCGAGGGGCAGGATTTCCTCGACATCGGTCAAACCGAGTAGCCCGATCAAATTGTGCGTCGCCTCGTTGGCGAATAGCACCGCGCCCTGCTGGGATAGACGCAGCATGGGATTTGGGCTGCGCTCGGGAAAGATGGCGAGCAATCTGCGGTCGGCGGTTTCGCGCAAATAGGCATTCACGTAATAAGCGATGAACAGTGCCATGATCAGGCCGGCGACGGTGAACCCCAGCACCATTTGCATCATGTTCATCGTATTGCCACGGGTCTCCTGGCCATAGTGAATGACTTGCTGGCGGTTGATTTGAACCAGCGCCTCCAATTCGGGCTTGATGCGCGCTTCAGCTTTGCTCACCTCGGTCAGGATTTCGCGTGCGCGGTCCCAATCGACCGGTGCCGCACTCATGGTTTGATCCAAGCGCTGGGATTGGGTGTGGATACTATCGATACCGGTTTCAAGCCGCGCTAACTCGGGCAAGGCTTGGCTCATATTGCGCAGGGCGCGCAGGCCGTGCAGGGTTTCCTCGCGTGCTGAGGCGTAGCGCGTCAGGAAGGTGGCGCGGTCGGCGCTGGCGTAATATTCGTAGAGGATGGGCTTGTGCGAAAAAATCGCATTGCGCAGGTGAGAAATCGTATCGAAGCGCGGCAGGCTTTGTTCGGTGAGCGCTTTGCCCACGTGCAGTACGCTCTCCCCGCGCAAATAAATCAGGGCGGAAAGCGCGATGCCCGCCACCAGGGCGAGCAAATAAACTACAAGAATTTTTCGATTAATCGATGACATAGCCGGCCAGTAAGAAAGCGGCTGGGTCGCCTGCGTCGCAGCTACTGTACCCAGGTACCGAGAACAGCGCCTTGCGCATGCAAATCACGCAGGATTTCCAAGCCACCCTGTATAACGACACGCGGGTCTGGATGCTTGAGTTCTTGCGCGATCTTTTCTAAGGCTTTTTCCGTGCTCAGTTTGCCGCTTTGCAGCAAATCGACCAGACGTGCGGAGACTGGGTTCAACTCGATAAAACGCACAGTGAAATCGGCGTCGCGAAATACCAGTAGATAGGTGGGCTGTGCGGGCGGGGTGCGTGGCTTGTAATGGGGGCCGATGCGCTGCACGGGATAGGCGTATTGCAGCAGCGCCAAGACGGGGTTCAAGGCCGGGCAAGCGCTGGCTAAATCGCCATGGGGGTCGATGCGATCAAGCTCTGCTTCTTTGTTGGAAACCGAGAGCACCAGTTCGATCCATTCGTAATGCGCCAACTCCGGCATGAAGGGTGGATCGCCCGCGCGCACGCCGCGCTCGCTTTGCACGTACTGTACAAATTCGTCCGGAATCTGGCGAAAAAACGGCGTATGGCAGCGGTGCTCGGCGAAGAATTCGCGCACCAGCTTGGCCCATTTTCGATCGCTTAATAATGCGCGCAGCACGGGAAAGCAGGCGAGCAGAAAACCTTCTAAATTGTTGTACAGCAGCTCGTTGTAAATATTCATGCGGCGCGCGGCAACACCTGCGGGACGGGCGTTGGCTTTTGGGTCGCGGATGTGGCGCGTGAATTCCAGTTGATAGGATTGAAACGGCTTGCCGTTTAACTCGCGCAGCGAGTCTAAGTCCCTCTCTCCCGCAGGCGGGAGAGAGCTAGGAGAGAGGGGGGCAGTCATGGAAAATTTCATTCATAGAGTTGACCGATGCCATGACTATTAGGCGCGCTGGGCGTGGCGGGCATGCGGGTATTTCGCTTGGATCTGCGCGATGTGAGCCACCTCGCGCGCTAATTCATCGAGTGGCGGAATATTGAAATCACGCTCCAATAGGGTCGGGCATGCGCCGTGCAAGGCATACGTTTGATCGAGGAGCTGCCACACGGGGTCGATCACGTCGGCGCCGTGGGTATCGACCAGCAGATCGTCCGCTTCGTGGTAGTGGCCGGCCATATGCAGGTACACGATGCGTTCGGTGGGCAGTTGGCGGATGAATTCGAGCGGGTCGTAGCCGTGATTCACGCTATTCACATACACATTGTTTACGTCCAGGTGCAGCCAGCAGTCGGCTTCTTCCACCACGGCGCGGATGAATTCGATTTCGCTCATCTCATTGATCGGCGCCATGACGTAGAACGAAGCGTTTTCCATGGCGATACGGGTTTCGAGGATGTCCTGCGCGCGCTTGATGCGTGCCGCGACATATTTCACCGCGTCCTCGGTAAAGGGAATCGGCAGCAGGTCATACAAGTGACCGTCATCACTGCAATACGATAGGTGTTCGGAGTAGAGCTGAATGTCGTGCGCTTTCATGAACGACTTGATGCGGGTGAGCAGCATTTCGTCGAGCGGGCTGGGTCCGCCGATGGACAGCGACAAGCCATGACAGACAAACGGGTAGCGCTCGCTAAAGGCGCGCAAATCGCGCGCGGAAGCACCACCGAAATCGATCCAGTTTTCTGGTGCGATCTCAAAAAAATCGACGGCTTTCGGCACCTGAACTTTCAGCGCATCGAGCAACTCGCGCCGAAAGCCCAGGCCCGCACCGTGAAGTCCCAAAGAAGAGGGAGTTTTCACCTTGCGGAAACGCCGAAATTACTTCTTGTCGCCGGCTGCGGGAGCAGCAGGGGCAGCAGGCTTGGCGTCTTTCTTGGCGCCGCCACACTTGCCTTCGCCGCACTTGCCTTCAGGCATTTTTTTGTCGGTGGGCTTCATGTCGGCCTTTGCACCGGCTTTTTTGTCGGCCTTGGCTTTGGCGGGTTTCTTATCGCCACCGCACTTGCCGTCAGCCGCTTTGGCGTCTTTCTTGGCGCCACCGCATTTGCCTTCGCCACACTTACCGTCTTTAGCTTTGGCGCCATCGGCAGCAGGAGCGGCGCCGGAGTGGGCAGCGGCGAGCAAATAGCCGTTTTTCAGCGCGCTCATGCCGAAGGGGTTTTCTGCCGCGTTCGCGGCAGAGGCGGCGACGAGGGTGACCGCGAAAGCAGAACCGATTGCGAGGGACAGAGCAGTTTTCTTGCCGTTCATAAAGTAACTCCTGATTTTTAAGTTGTAAGTGAGGGCGAAAACCGCCCGGTTGTGCAACATTGCAGTGTCCAAACCAAGGTGGCCCGATTACGGGTTTTCATCTTGCTTAGACGCCAGTTCCTTGAGAATGCGCGTTTTCGTATCCGGGGGCATCCCCGGGGCATCCGCGCCCACTCCCTTGGATTCGTCGATCCGCCGGCAGGCCTGGTGGATCAGGTTCAGGTGTTGGGCAAAACCTCGGCAGCCTTTGCAGATCAATAGATGCAACTTGAGCCCGATCAATTCCCGTGCGCTGAGCGGTCGCTCATACGAATGGGATTGCAGGTGGCTTGCATCTTTACAGCTCAGCACTGAGGATTCTTCCGAAGATATTCAATCATTCACATTGTATTCAAAATTGGTTTTCAGGCATTGCTGCAGGCCCAATCGCGCGCGATGCAGTATTACCCAACAATTGGTCGACGTGATATCGAGTTCCTTACAGATTTCCGCCGTATCACAACCTTCCATCTCGCGCAGGTGAAAAACCTGGGCGTGCAAGGGAGCGAGCGCCTCCAGGCAGTGCATGAAGGCTTCCCAGAACCGTTGCTGGTCGAGGCAGGCTTCCGGGTCGGCCCATTTTTGGGGCGGACTGATCCAATGGCCGGTGGCGTCGAATAGGGCTTGTTCCAACGCCGCCAGTTCAGCCGCCGGGTCGGCGCTGGCCGGGGTGTATTGGGGTTCCTTGGCGCGAGAACGAAACAAATCCAGGATTTTGTGCTTGAGGATGCCGGTGAGCCAGGTACGTACCGAGGATTGGCCGGAGAAGCGCGCCCAGGCCGACAATGCGGCGAGCAGGGTTTCCTGCACCATATCCTCCGCCGCCGCTTCGTCGCGTAATTTCAACAAGGCATATCGATAGAGATAGTCGCCGTGCTCGGTGAGCCAGGCGGCGGGGTCGCAAGGGGAGGGGGAAGTTGTCATAAAAAGGGTAGCGCGCAATCTATCGGTTTCAATGAGTTAGCGCAAGCCAATAAAAGTTCATTGTTTCGCCGCTTGAAATCGCGGAATTACCGCCTATATAGAGGGTAAGCAAGGTGTTCCATTGCATCTTCCGCGATGTGTTTAAACTTGATAGGAGGCGAATACTATGGCAAATCTTACCCGTTACGATCCCTTGAATATGGATAGCGTTTTTGATGATTTTTTCAAAGGTTTTCTGGTGCGGCCGATGCGTATGGAAGGCGCGCCGAAGATCGCCGATTTTAAAATGGACGTCACTGAAAATGACAAGAGCTATGTGGTAAAAGCCGAAATTCCTGGCGTGAAAAAGGAAGATATTCACGTCGCCATCGACGGCAACTCGGTTTCCGTCAGCGCGGAAGCCAAGCAAGAAACCGAAGAGAAGGAAGGCGACAAGGTCATCCATTCCGAGCGCTATTATGGCCGCGTGTCGCGCAGCTTTACCCTGGGCAGCGACATCGACGAGGCACAGTCGCAAGCCAAATACGCCGATGGCGTGCTGGAATTGACCCTGGTTAAAAAGTCGGCGGCCGCGACGAAAACGCTCGCTATCCAGTAAGCGAGAGCACAGCGGCAAGACAAGGCGGCGCAAGCCGCCTTTCTTGTTTGGGGGCGCGGCAGTAAAATGGCTGGGTTTTCTTCATACTCACCCCATACTTAAAAGGCTGATCATGCCCCCCACCCTCGCCGCCGAAAAGGCGAAATTGCTGTCCGAAGCGCTGCCATTCATTCAGCGCTTTTTCGATAAGACCATCGTGATCAAATATGGCGGCAACGCTATGACCGAGCAGCATCTCAAGGATAGCTTCGCGCGCGATGTGGTGCTGTTGAAGCTGGTGGGCATGAACCCGGTGATCGTGCATGGCGCGGGGCCGCAGATCGGCGAGCTATTGAAGCGCATCGGCAAGCAAAGCGAATTCATCCAGGGCATGCGCGTTACCGACGAAGAAACGCTGGATGTGGTGGAAATGGTGCTGGGGGGGCTGGTGAATCAAGAGATCGTCACCTTGATCAATTTGCACGGCGGCAAGGCGGTCGGACTTACCGGCAAGGACGGCAATTTTATTCATGCGCGCAAAATGCTGGTGCCGAACAAAGACAAGGCCGAAGAGTGGCTGGATATCGGCCAAGTGGGCGAGGTGACCGGCATCGACCCGGAGCTGATTCATCTCTTGGATTCGCGCGATTTCATCCCGGTCATTGCGCCCTTGGGTGTGGGTAGCGAGGGCGAGGCCTACAACATCAATGCCGACGTGGCCGCGGGTAAGATGGCTGAAACCTTGCATGCCGAAAAATTCATCCTGATGACTAACACCGCCGGCGTGCTCGACAAGCAAGGCAATTTACTCACTGGCCTCACCTCGGAGCGCGTGAAGGACTTGATTGACGACGGCACGATTTCTGGCGGCATGTTGCCCAAAGTGAACTGCGCGCTGGATGCGGTGCACAACGGCGTGAAAACCAGTCACATCATCGATGGCCGGGTGGAGCATGCGCTGTTGTTGGAGATTCTCACCAGCGAGGGTGTAGGGACGCTGATTAAACGGGCTTAACGCGTTTGAGCCCCGCTACCGTCTGGGTGTTCGATCTCGACAACACCCTGCACAACGCCACGCCGCATATTTTTCCACACATCAGCCGCGCCATGACGGGCTATTTACAAGCGCATCTGGGCTTGGACGAACCCGGTGCGAATGCGCTGCGCATTCAGTATTGGCAGCGCTATGGCGCGACCTTATTGGGCTTGATCCGTCATCATCCCCAGATCGACCCTGATCATTTCTTGTGGCACACCCACCAATTTCCGCAATTGCATTCGATGCTGGTGTTCGAGCGCGGCTTGCGCGGC